>NZ_JBQEOW010000002.1:0-174900 GCF_052045405.1 Serratia sp. 22278
ACCGCAGCCAGCGCAGCCCGCGCAGGCCGCCGCGCGAGGCGACGTTGGTGTCATCGTTGTGGGCCATCAGCCACAGCAGGCTGTCCAGCAGCGCCCGCTGTTCGTCGCCGCCGGCGGCCAGCCGTTGCCGATACAGCGGCAGCGCGCCGTCAAGCACCAACCGAAAACCGGACTCCGCCTCGCCGCGCGCGCCGCTGAGGCCATACGCAGCGAACAAGCGCTGGCCGGCGGTCTGCCCGGCGTTGTTGCGCCGCAGCTCACGGTCCACCAGCCCCCGACACATCGCCGCTACCTCGCCGCACAGCGCCTCCGCGCCGATGTCACGGCCCTGCTGCTGCAGGCGGCCGAAGGCGGCGCACAGCAACCCGAGTGAGAACACGCTGCCCTTGTGGGTGTTAATGCCGCCGGTGGCGCGAAACATCTGGTTTTCGCAGGCCATGCCGAGCGGCCGCAGCCGCGCCAGCTGCTGCTCTGCCGGCAAAGCCGCGTCTTCCCGTCCGCGTTGGATAAAGCGCGGCAGCCACACGCCGATGGCGCGGGCGCTGCGGTAGAAGTGCCCGAGATCCATGTCGCGGTGGGCGCCGGTGTTATGGCGATCCACCAGCCCCGGCTTGGGCGTGAGGTTGACTTCCACCAGCAGCGCGCGAAAGGCGGCGCGGGCGAAGTCGCAAGCCGGTTCGGCACGGCGGGCGGGCAGGTTAATCGGCAGAGATCGCATCGTTGAACATCCTTTCCATTTCTTGCAGCAGCTGCTCGCTGCCATGCCGCCGCTGGCGGGCGCAGATCTTGGCCGGTTGGCCGCACAGCAGGCAGCGCCGTTCCGGCAGGCCGATGTCGCGGCGCGACAAAATGCGCCCCTGCGCATCCAGCACGTCGATATCCCACAGCCGGCCGATCGGGCGACTCACCTCCAGCTGCATGGCGCAATCTTTCACCCGCTGGGCGTCGGCGCGCAGCGCCACAAACCCTTCGCAGCCGGTGGAAAGCGCCAGCGCCTCGGCCTGCGGGCTGGGCCAGCCCTGCTCGGCGCACAGCCGCAGCAGCGCCGCCCACCCGAGGTTGAAGATGCCGCGCGTCAGCGCGCTGTCCTTCACCGGGCCGGGGACGACCAGCGTCAGCACCAGCAGCGTGCACTCGTGCTGCGCCAGCCACGCCTGCTGGCGCGCCTGGCGGCATTCGCGGCTGGTGAGCAGCTCCGGCAGGCTGACCGCGCGTTCGGCGGCCAGTTGAGGATCGACGGCGGCCATCGGTTACTCCGCCACCTGATGCACCACGTCGATCACCGAGCCGTCGCGGTAGCGCACCACCGCCACCACCTTGTCTGTAAAGGCGATCGGCTGCGGTTCGCCGGTCAGCTGCAGCGCGCGGGCGCGCAGCCAGTCGATGCTCACCACCTCGAGCCCGGCCTCCCGCAGGCGCTGCGCCAGCTCCGGCCGCGCCGGGTTGACGGCGATGCCGTGGTCGGTCACCAGAATGTCGATGCTGGAACCCGGCGTGACGCAGGTGGTCACCTGCTCCACCAGCGTCGGGATGCGCCCGCGCACCAGCGGCGCGACGATGATCGCCAGCCGCGCGGCGGCGGCGGTGTCGCAGTGGCCGCCGGACGCGCCGCGCAGCACGCCGTCGGAGCCGGTCAGCACGTTAACGTTGAAGCCGGTGTCGATTTCCAGCGCGCTCAGCACCACCACGTCGAGCCGATCGACCGACGCGCCCTTGGAGCTGAAGTTGGCGTACTGGTTGGCGCTGATTTCGATATGGCGCGGGTTGCGCGCCAGCGAGGTCGCCGCCGCCCGATCGAAGCTCTGCACGTCCAGCAGCTTGCCGATCAACCCTTTCTCGTGCAGATCCACCATGGTCGAGGTGATGCCGCCGAGGGCGAACGCGGCGCGAATGCCGCGGGCGCGCATCTTGTCCTCCAGGAAACGGGTCACCGCCAGCGAGGCGCCGCCGGTGCCGGTTTGCAGCGAAAACCCTTCGGTGAAGTAGCCTGAACCGGCGATCACCTCGGCGGCGCGGCGGGCGATCAGCAGCTCGCGCGGGTTCGAGGTCATGCGCGTGGCGTCGGCGCCGATCTTGTCGGCGTCGCCCACCCGCTCCAGCTGCACGATCAGATCCACCCGATCCTGCGCCAGGCTGGCGGGATGATGCGGATACGGCACCAGCTGCTCGGTCAGCAGCACCACGGTGCCCGCCGCCTCGGCGTCCACCCGCGCATAGCCGAGCGAGCCGCAGCAGGCTTCACCGCTGTAGCCGTTGGCGTTGCCGAACTCATCGCAGGCCGGCACGCCGAGGAAGGCCACGTCTATCTTCAGCTCGCCGGATTCAATCAGGTTGACCCGGCCGCCGTGCGAGTGAATTTGCACCGGCTCCGCCAGCAGGCCGCGCGAAACGGCGTCCGCCAGCGGGCCGCGCAGCCCGGAGGTGTAAATGCGGCTTACCACGCCGTGGCGGATATGCTCAACCAACGGCGCATGGCAGTCGGTCAGCGAGCTGGAGGCCAGCGTCAGGTTGCGGAACCCCATCGCCGCCAGCGTCTCCATCACCTGATTGAGCGCCAGATCGCCGCCGCGAAACGCATGGTGGAAGGAGATGGTCATGCCGTCCTGCAGCCCGCTGCGGCGCACCGCTTCCTGCAAGGAGTCGCACAGCTTGAGATCGCGCGGTTTGCGCGCCTGCAGGTTGGCTTTGGACACGTCCTGATAGCCCGGCAGATCCGCCGGGTTGGCGAAGGTCATCAATCGTTGTTGGCGGTTCATCATGCTTCCTCCCCGTGCTGCGCCGGTTCTTCCCGTAAGCCGGACAGCGCGGCGCGCTCCAGCACCAGCCGGGCGCGTTCAATCACCGGGCTGTCGACCATTTTTCCGTTGAGCGACACCACGCCGCGCCCTTCCCGCTCCGCCGCCTCGGCGGCGTCCACCACCCGCTGCGCGTGCGCCACCTCTTTGGCGGTCGGCGCATACAGGTTGTGCAGCAGCTCAATCTGGCGCGGGTTAATCAGCGATTTGCCGTCGAAGCCGAGCTGTTTGATCAGCGCCGCTTCCTGCAGGAAGCCGGCTTCGTTGTTGGCGTCGGAGTAGACGGTGTCGAACGCCTGAATGCAGGCGGCGCGCGCCGCCTGCAGCAGCGAGCAGCGGGCGAACAGCAGCTCGATGCCCTCCGGCGAGCGTTCGGTGCGCAGGTTGCGCACATAGTCTTCCGCCCCCAGCGCGATGCCGATAAGACGCGGCGAAGCGTGCGCGATCGCCACCGCGTTGGTGATGCCCTGCGCCGATTCGATCGCCGCCAGCAGCCCGGTGCTGCCGACCGGCCGGCCGCAGGCCGCCTCGATGGCGGCAATCTCGCGCTCCATGTCGACAACGTCCTGCGCGCTGTCGGTCTTCGGCAGGCGCACGATGTCCGCGCCGCCGCGTACCACCGCCTGCAGGTCCGCCAGGCCGTAGGCGGAGTCGAGCGCATTGACGCGCACGATGGTTTCCACCTCCTGGTACAGCGGGTGCTGCAGCGCGTGGTACACCAGCCGGCGCGCCGCGTCTTTTTCACGCAGGATCACCGAGTCTTCCAGATCGAACATCAGCGCATCGGCCTGATAGATAAAGGCGTTGCTGACCATCGCCGCGTTGGCGCCGGGAACGAACAGCATGCTGCGGCGCAGCCGGGTTTTATTCAGCGTTTTCATCTTTCGCCTCCCACGGCAGTTGGCCGCTCTCGCAGGCGCGCATCAGCGCGGTTTCCAGCCGGGCGCGCAGCACGCAGTCCAGCGCCCCTTTGTCGTCGACGATCACCTGCACCGGCTCCACCTCATAACGCTGCAGCACCTCCAGCAGGGTGCGGCGGATCGCCGCGCCGAACTGTTTTTCCACGCTGCTGGCGATCAACAGATCGTGCTGCGGCCCCTCGGCGGGCGCGATGCGCACCATGACATCGCTGGATTCCAGCGTGCCGGCCATTGCTTCTCGGATAATTTTCATCATTCACCTGATTGTGCGGACTCAAAAGGATGCGGGGCCGCCTTGGCCCGGCGCTGCGTTTGCAGATCCTGCAGGTAGTACAGGGTGTCCGGCGGCACCAGCGGCGCGGCGGCGTGGAAGTCCCCCGCCGCCAGCAGCTTGCGTACCCAGGAGGCGGAGATCGCCGTGCCCTGATATTGCAAACGCTCGATTTCCACCAGCGCGATCGGCGGGCTGGGCAGCGCCGGCGTTTCCAGCCAGTAGCGCATGTCGCGGTTGTATTTCGCGGTCACCGCGCAGAACGGCTCGTTGCCGACGAAGCGGTGGGTAATGCCCAGCGCGGGCGCCAGATACTGGCGGAAGATCTTCAGATCGATTTCGGTGTAACAGTCGTCGGCCACGCCCTGATCCTTGATGAAGTAACAGGGGAAGGTGGCGCGCGAGATCACGTACTGCGAGCCTTCGTGTACCGTGAGGTTGGGGATGTCGGCGGTGCCGGCCAGCACCAGCCGGCGGCGGTCTTCATAGCTGAAGCGCGAGGTGTTTTCCTTCACCAGAAACAGGTGCAGCCAGTCGCAGCGTTTGGCCGCCTGACGCACCAGATACTGATGCCCGCGTGTGAAGGGGTTGGCGTTCATCACGATGCTGCCGATGGTCTCGCCCGGCCGGCGCTGGCTCGCCAGCTGGGCGGCGTAGCGCTTCAGGCGGCACGGGCTGTTTTCCATCAGCACCACGATGCCCGGCACGGTGGCGATCGGGTAGAAACCGCACTGGCGGAACAGCGGCTCGTTCTGCACCTTGGTGTAGATAAACAGCTGGGTGTGGTGGCGCTCGTAGGCCAGGTTCACCAGCTCGGTCGCCAGCGCCAGCGCCAACCCTTCGCCGCGCATCAGCGGACTGATGGCGACGCATTTGATAATATTGTCGGCGATGCCGCCGCAGGCGACCAATTTGTCGTGCTGGGTAACAGTAATAAATATTTCAACCGTGGTGTCGATATTCAGATCGTTACTGCGCAAGAAGGCACTTATTTCCGAAATCGCTTTATGATCCGATCGCTTTACCCGATTAAATACGGCATCGCCTAACATAACACGCTCTCTGGGTTAACTGGCACACAACAAGTTAAATACAAAAAGGCATTTTAATTAACATCAATGACGGCAATTAAAACCTTAAAAACCATGAAGATAAACGCCGCTTCGCGTTCGATAAATCAATGGTAAACAGAAAAAAAACGCCAATTATTGACCTATTTCACAAACCGTTCCCGGTTAATAAGTTATTTAATGTTCTTTATTTGCTTAATTAATCTTATGGTGTTTATTATTGAGATAATCTTTATTTAGCGCCGCAATTTACTTACATTCATTTAGCATCTTGATTGCAATAGTAGGTTTCATTATGGAATGGCTGAACATCCTGATCGTTGAAGACGAAACGCCGCTGGCGGAGATGCACGCGGAGTTTATCCGCCAGAACGGCGGCTGCCGCCAGATTTGGCTGGCCGGCACCCTGGCGCAGGCGCGCGCCATGACCGAGCGCTTCAAGCCGGACCTGATCCTGCTGGACAACTTTCTGCCCGACGGCCAGGGCATCACCCTGCTGCGCGAACTGACGCTGAGCGGGTATCGCGGCGGCATCGTGTTCATCACCGCCGCCAGCGACATGGCCACCGTGGCCGAGGCGTTGCGCTACGGCGTGTTCGACTACCTGATCAAACCGCTGGCCTATGACCGGCTGAGCCAGACATTGCAGCGCTTCAGCCAGCGCCGCGAAGCGTTGAAGGACAAAGCGCGCCTCAACCAGCGCCGCATCGACGAGATGTTCAACACCTATGCCCGCGGCGAGCAGCAGGCGGCGCTGCCCGCCGGCATCGACGAGCTGACGCTGGGCAAGATCCGCGCGCTGTTCGCCGAACCCGCCGCGCGCCACACCGCTGAAAGCGTTGCGCAAAAAATGGGGCTCAGCCGCACCACCGCGCGCCGTTATCTGGAGTTTTGCACCGCCGCACAGCAGCTGCGCGCCGAGATCATTTACGGCAAGGTCGGCCGCCCACAGCGGATCTACCGCGCCGGCGAACCGCATTAACGGTTATTTGATCGCCCTTGCAAGGTTGCGTGTAACCGCTTTACTTTTTATGCGACGGTCAGCATCTTGGTGAGCATCACCTAGACGACTGGACGATCGCCGATGCCTGCTGCGCCCCATGCTTCCCTGACCGAAATCCTCGCCCGCCGTGACTGGCAAAACCCGGCCTGCACCCACTACCGCCGACTGGACGCTCACCCGCCGTTCGCCAGCTGGCGCACGGTGGAAGACGCGCGCGATGACGCCCCCAGCGCCAGCCGCCGGTCGCTGAACGGCGAGTGGCGCTTCAGCTATTTCCCGCGCCCAGAGGCGGCGCCGGAGTGCTGGCTGCAGCAGGATCTGCCGGACGCCGCCCCGCTGGCGGTGCCGAGCAACTGGCAGCTCGCCGGCTACGACGCGCCGATTTACACCAACGTGCGCTACCCGTTCCCGGTCGATCCGCCGCGCGTGCCGGAAGACAATCCGACCGGCTGCTATTCACGCACCTTCAACGTCGATCCGGCCTGGCTGGCCGCCGGCCAGACGCGCGTCATCTTCGACGGCGTCAACTCGGCGTTCTATTTATGGTGCAACGGCCACTGGGTCGGCTATTCGCAGGACAGCCGCCTGCCGGCGGAGTTCGATCTCGGCCCGTGGCTGCAGCCGGGTGAAAATCGGCTGGCGGTGATGGTGCTGCGCTGGTGCGACGGCAGCTATCTGGAAGATCAGGACATGTGGCGCATGAGCGGCATCTTCCGCGACGTCAGCCTGCTGCACAAACCCGCCGCGCACCTGAGCGATGTGCGCATCACCACCCCGCTGCATGACGGCTTTACCCGCGGCGAACTGGTGGTGACGGCGCGCGCCAGCCGGCCCGGCCCGCTGCTGGTGCAGGTTCAGCTGTGGCGCGATGGCGCGCGGGTGGCCGAGCGCACCCAGCCACTCGGCAGCGAGATCGTGGACGAACGCGGCGCCTATGACGATCGCGTCACGCTGCGCCTGCCGGTGGAACGCCCGGCGCTGTGGAGCGCCGAAACGCCCGCGCTGTATCGCGCTACCGTCGCCCTGCTCTCGCCCGAAGGGGAGATTATCGAGGTGGAAGCCTATGACGTCGGCTTTCGCCAGGTGGAAATCAGCGGCGGGCTGTTGAAGCTCAACGGGCAGCCGCTGCTGATCCGCGGCGTTAACCGCCACGAGCATCACCCGCGCCACGGCCAGGTGATGGACGAGGCGACGATGCGCCACGATATCCTGCTGATGAAGCAGCACAACTTCAACGCGGTGCGCTGCTCGCACTATCCCAACCACCCGCTGTGGTATCGGTTGTGCGACCGCTACGGGCTGTACGTGGTGGACGAAGCCAATATCGAGACCCACGGCATGCAGCCGATGAACCGCCTGGCTGACGATCCGCTGTGGCTGCCGGCGATGAGCGAGCGCGTCACCCGCATGGTGCAGCGCGATCGCAACCACCCTTGCATCATCATCTGGTCGCTGGGCAACGAGTCCGGCCACGGCGTAAACCACGACGCGCTGTACCGCTGGGTGAAAAGCCAGGATCCGACCCGCCCGGTGCAATATGAAGGCGGCGGCGCCGACACTGCCGCCACCGACATCATCTGCCCGATGTATGCGCGGGTGGATCAGGATCAGCCGTTCCCGGCGGTGCCCAAATGGGCGATCGGCAAGTGGATCGGCCTGCCGGAGGAACAGCGCCCGCTGATCCTGTGCGAATACGCCCATGCGATGGGCAACAGCTTCGGCGGCTTTGAGCGCTACTGGCGCGCGTTCCACGCACATCCGCGCCTGCAGGGCGGCTTTGTCTGGGACTGGGTCGATCAGGCGCTGATCCGGCGCGACGAACGCGGCGAAGAATTTTGGGCCTACGGCGGCGACTTCGGCGACACCCCCAACGATCGCCAGTTCTGCCTGAACGGGCTGGTGTTCGCGGATCGCACCCCGCACCCGGCGCTGTTCGAAGCGCAGCGGGCGCAGCAGCTGTTCCGCTTCGCCTTCGACGCCGCCTCGCTGACGCTGACCGTCACCAGCGACTACCTGTTCCGCCACACCGACAACGAGCAGCTCAACTGGCGGCTGGAGCTGGACGGCGTGGAGCGCGCCAGCGGCAGCCTCGATCTGGCGCTGCCGCCGCAGGGCAGCGCTAGCTTCACCCTGCTCGACCGGCTGCCGATGCTGCATCAGCCCGGCGAACTGTGGCTGAACGTGGAGGTGGTGCAACCGCAGGCCACCGACTGGTCTGAAGCGCACCACCGCTGCGCCTGGGATCAGTGGCGGGTGCCGCGCGCGCTGCATCCCGCGCCGCCGCCGGCGCAGGGCGTGCCGCCAACGCTTATTGAAAATGATGAAGGGCTGACGCTTACCCATGGCGACCAGCGCTGGCGCTTCGAGCGCAGCAGCGGCCATCTGACGCAGTGGTGGCAGAATGAGCAGCCGCAGCTGCTGACGCCGCTGCGCGACGGTTTTGCGCGCGCGCCGATCGATAACGACATCGGCGTCAGCGAGGCGAACCATATCGATCCCAACGCCTGGGTCGAACGCTGGAAGCTGGCAGGCCTGTACCGGCTGGAAGAGCGCTGCACGCGGCTGCAGGCGGATGCGCTGCAAAACGGCGTGCGGGTGGTGAGCGAACACCAGTTCGGCGTGGACGGGGAGATTTTGCTGATCAGCCGCAAACAGTGGCTGTTCGACGCGCTGGGCGCGGTGAGCGTGAACGTGGAGGTCGAGGTGGCCGACGCCCTGCCGCCGCCGGCGCGCATCGGCCTGCACTGCCAACTGGCGACGGTGCAGCCGCAGGCGGAATGGCTGGGCCTGGGCCCGCACGAAAACTACCCGGATCGCCGCCTGGCCGCGCAGCACGGGCGCTGGCGCCTGCCGCTGGCGGACCTGCATACGCCGTATATTTTCCCCGGCGAGAACGGCCTGCGCTGTGACACCCGCAGCCTGCGCTACGGCGGCTGGCGCATCGACGGCCGCTTCCACTTCTCGCTCAGCCGTTACGGCCTGCAACAGCTGATGGCCTGCAGCCACCAGCATCTGCTGCAGCCGGAAGCGGGCACCTGGCTGCATCTGGACGGCTTCCATATGGGAGTGGGCGGCGACGACTCCTGGAGCCCGAGCGTGCACCGGGATTACCTGCTCACCGCCGGCGTTTACCGCTATCAGCTGCGCCTGCAGCGAGCACCAGAGGGCTAAATCTGCCAAAAAACTCAACGGGTTGCGCATTCTGTAAGCAAACAGTCACAGAATGTGTAATCCGCCTTTGACATGCCGACGGCGCCTCGCTATTATTCGCCCCGTTCACACGATTCCTCTGTAGTTCAGTCGGTAGAACGGCGGACTGTTAATCCGTATGTCACTGGTTCGAGTCCAGTCAGAGGAGCCATATTTAGAGAAGCCCGCTTAAGGAAACTTAAGCGGGCTTTTTGCTGTCAGGCGGTCATAATCGGTGATCCCTACGCCCTCCCTACCCGACACCGTTCAGCCATCCGTTGAACGGGTCAGTTTCTCCCATTGTTCAATTTCCTGACCTAACGCCTCGAGCTTTTGCCGCACCAAACTTAATGCGTCACTGCCTAACAACAGATGCGTGGGTGGGGTCTGGCTCTCGATCAATGCCAGTATGGCGTGAGCCGCCTTCACCGGATCGCCGAGTTGCTTGCCGCTTTTTTCCTGGCGCGCCTGACGAACAGGTTCAAATAACGCGTCATAGTCCGGGAGACGGCGAGGGCTGCGTACCATTGAACGCCCAGCCCAGTCCGTTCGAAACGAACCGGGCGCCACTGCGGTCACGCGTATGTTGAACGGGGTAAGCTCCTGACTTAACGCTTCTGATATCCCTTCCAGTGCAAATTTGCTGCCGCAGTAATAGCTGATACCGGGCAAGGTAATGAAACTGCCCATTGAGGTGATATTGATAATGTGGCCGCGACGGCGCTGGCGCATGCCCGGCAGCACGGCTTTGATCATCGCCACCGCGCCAAACACATTGACGTCAAACTGGCGGCGCAGCTCTGCAAGCGGGGATTCTTCCAGAATGCCTTCGTGGCCGTAACCGGCATTGTTCACCAGCACATCTATCGGACCGACGGCGGACTCAATCTCTCCAACCACCTCATCAATACGCTCAACGTCCGTGACATCAAGCAGATAGCCAAAAGCCCGCTGCGTATCGAGCGCGCCGAAAGCCTGTAGCGCTTCGCTGTTGCGCACCGTCCCTATAACCCGATGCCCCACGGCGAGGGCTTCCCGCGCCAGCGCCTGACCAAAGCCACTGCTGACGCCGGTAATTAAAATCGTTTTTGCAGATGCCATAAAAAGAACTCCCATGAACCATGAAGGTTGCATGGTATTCTCTGCCCTGCCGCATTTTTAGGCCGTATCTTCTCTTTTTCTTGCCTGATTTTATGAGGTGGTGGGATGTCCGACATGATTGCCCTGATGAATAGACTTGCGGTGCAAGAGGGATACAACCTCACTGCCCTACCTGATGTGCGAATTTTGCGTTCCGATCGCCCGCTTGCCAGAACGCCGGTGCTGTACGATCCGGGGATCGTGATTGTCTGCCAGGGCAGCAAACGCGGCTATTTCGGTCAACAGACCTATTTATATGATGAGCAGCACTACCTGGCGGTTTCGGTGCCGGTGCCGTTTGTGATGGAAACTGACGCGTCGGCAGCACATCCGCTGCTGGCGATTTACATGCATCTGGATTTTCAGCTTGCCGCGGAACTGATGTTGCAGATTGAACAACATGGCGCCCCGCATCCTCCCGCCGCGCCGCAAAGCATGATGTCGAGCCCCATGGACGACACGGTAAAAATGGCCGTACTTCGCTTACTTGACGTCCTGGCCAACCCGCTTGAGGCGGCAATCCTCGGTCCGGCGCGGGTACGAGAGCTCTATTTCCGCGTGCTGACAGGCGCACAGGGTAACGCGATGCGTGCCGCGCTGGCCTTACAGGGCCAGTTTGGCAAAATCGGTAAAGCGTTGCAGCACATCCACGCCACTTACGCGGAGCCGTTAACGCTGACGCAGCTGGCGATGCTGGCCGGCATGAGCGTGCCGACCTTTCATAGCCATTTCAAAGCGATAACGCAGATGCCGCCGATGCAGTATGTGAAATCGGTACGACTGCACCAGGCACGGATGCTGATGGTGCGCCAACAAATCACCGCCGCTGCTGCGAGTTACGCCGTTGGCTATGAAAGCCCATCGCAATTTAACCGCGAATTCAAACGTCTGTTTGGCCTGCCACCGGCAGAGGAGATAAAACGCATGCAGCGTCACTTCGCCATTCCGCCCGCGCAGCCTGCCTCGGTATTTGTTTCATCGCACTGAGGCTGATTTGGTATGGCGAACGCGACCTTGAGGTATGGAGTGTTCGCTTCTGGCACTAAGCGGACGAACTAACTGAGTTGACGGCCTGCTGTGAGCGAGAACCTGACGTTGTTATCCTAACTTATATCTAAGCGACTTTTAATATGTTCGGATGCATCTGGGCGAGTTATCAGGAATGCTGAACATTGATGTCAATGAATGCCACTAACATCTGGTCTGGATGTGACCGAGGCAGATAATTCGGGGTAACAACGCTATACGCTTTAAGGTTTTCCGGTCAACTAACCCGCTGAATAAGTGAGATCTTTTTTACCCAATACAGAAGTACTGGAGATTCAGGAAGGAGAGAAAAGCTTAGCTGGCTAATTACGAGCTGATTCCCTTGCAGTTAAATCAAGGTGAAAATCTCAAGGTTTGGGGATTGATTAGTAAGTAGAAAAAAGCGTATCTTAAGAATTATCTGAGTGGAATTACATTGCATACCCGATGAACATTTCCTCCCCAGATATCGCATTTAGAAATTGCCAAACTAAAATCATAATGCATCAAATATGGAGCTGAATATGTCAAAAAACCTATTTATTATCCTGAGTGATATACATATTAAAACATCAAATAAAAAAGATGTTCTTCATAAGCTTGAAGTTTTCATCAAAACATTAAAGGCAATCTGTAAACTAGGTGACCACCATAAAATTATAATACTAGTTTCAGGTGACATTGCATTTAGTGGAAAGACCGAAGAGTATGATTATCTTGAGAGTGTTTTTGAGGAACTTGCAACTAACTATGATTTGATAATGTGTCCGGGAAACCATGATCATGACTTTTCTAGTTATACGTCAAGCATGACACGCAATCATATGTTAAGAATGGATGTCGAACTTCAAGACGAAGAATCGATTAATATTATAAAAAAAGGAATGGGTAGCTTCTTTGATTTTAAAGAAAAATTTCAGACATTTAAACCGAAAAATGTCACCCCTCTTTCAGAAAGTTATGATATTTTAGCACAGCCAACAAATATTACCGTAGCAACATTTAATTCAGCGTGGTGTTCAATGTTGCATGAACGTGGTGGAGATATCAAGTTCCCTATTAAGTATCTTCCACGGGTAGAGAAAGGGCAAAACAATATACTTTTCTTTCACCACCCCCTTTCTTGGTTCGAACCTGATAACCAGAAAGCCATCAGAAATTTGATTCGGGATGACTATGCAATCATCGTGACAGGTCATGAACATCTTAATGATAACTTTAAAATCGTTGGTGAGAGCAATTCATGCCTTATGATTGAAGCGATGCCATTTGACGACCCGCATATTCAGGATAATGGTTTTTTGACATTTGAAATAGACGACTCTGCCGTAACCATTAATAGTTATCTATGGCATGAAGGGCAGTTTGAATTAAGTAATAGTTATAACAAAAATGAAATACTCAAATCATTTTCTATATCCAATAAAAATGCCACGGTGAGTTATGATTATTACACCAACCTTTTAGATATAGGGGTTCATTATATACACCCTGATAAAGACACAATTGACCTTAATGATGTATTTGTATATCCGAATCTTAAAGCCCTCAACGAGGATAATAAATTCGATATGAAGAAGGTATCATCAAGTGTCATTCTAAAAAATGAATACAAAAAAATGTTACTTATTGGCGATGAATACTGTGGTAAATCCACAATGCTTAGAAAATTATTTATAGATGCCATTGAAAATAATCAGATACCGCTTTTGATTGAAGGAAGTTCCATCAGGAATGGAAATATAGAATACGATAAAATAATCTCACGAAGTGTAACAAAACAATATGACGACCTAAACGGCGTTGACTTTATTAATCTTGAAAGTGAAAAGATTTTGCTCCTTGATGGATTTGAATATATTAAGGGTGACAGAAAATCCATCTCATCCTTCTTGGAAAAATCCTCTAACATCTTTGATAAAATTATAATAACAGTCAGTGACACCTATGACTTTAGTGGAAGCGAACTCCTAGGCGACAGTTACTTTGATAATGAGTTTTATAAATATGAGATATTAAAACTTGGGCACAGATTGCGTTATGAACTCGTTAATAAATGGAATCAGCTAAAAGAAGAGTGTAATCAGGATAACGGAGCTCTTATATTCAAAAATAACCATGCAGTTAAAACCATAACAAAGGTAATTGGCAGGAACTATGTTCCATCAACTCCATTTTTTTTACTGACACTTCTGCAGTCTATGGAAAGTGGAAATGCTCTCGAAGTCAGTGCTAATACCTATGGCTATTATTACGAGTATCTTATAACGCAAAGTTTGGGTAACGCCTCGGTCAAAAAAGATGAACTTGATGAGTTATTTAATTACGTGAAAATCCTCGCCAACCATTTCTTTACGAACAATCTCAAAGATGAATCAAGAGATGCGCTGTGGGATTTTAATCGCAATTTCTATGACGTTTACGGTGTTAAAATCGATTTTGAAAGTCGCTTTAAATTACTTATTAACGCCAAGATACTTGAAAGAAAAGAAGGCGATTATTACAAGTTCAAGTATCCCTACGTCTACTATTTCTTTATAGCAAAACATCTCTCGGACACTATCAGAACTCAAGAAACCATTGATATCATAGATGGGCTAGTATCCACGCTAGGACGCAGGAAAAGCATGAGCATATTAATGTTCCTAACACATCATTCCCGTGATGAATCAATACTAGATAAAGTCGTTTTGCAAGCTCAAAGTCTTTTCTCTGAGTCTACGCCATATCGGCTTGATGTAGATACTGAATTCGTTAACAAAATTATTAATAAATTGCCAATGTCTCCTGTAACGTTTGAGCGCCAGAACCTGCTGGAATTAAGGAAACAGATTGAGACACAAAAAGATAATATTGAAGATGGACATGAGCATGATTATGATTCAATTTTGAATCGAGAAGACAATGAAGATGAGCGTGATGAATCACGCCATCCTGTTAAAGTTGGACAGGGTCAAAAAGAGATCGATGATGCAAACAACTATCTCAAGGATATGAATCTTACCTTTAAATCCCTTGAGATTCTTGGACAACTGTCACGAAACTACTATGGCTCTCTGACGGTAATTCAGAAGAAAAAGCTACTTGAAGAAGCCATCAAAGCACCTTTGCGATCACTTGATTATTTTTTTTCACTGATAGAACAAAATACCGAAAATTCATTCGATATGATAGAAATGAAAATATTGGAAAAGTTACAGGCTAAAGTTGAAAGTAACACCGAGAATGGAATGCGGGAAATAGCTCGTAAACTCATGTTTGAAATGATATTTGGCTTATGCTTCTTCTTTATTACGAAAATATCAGCATCTATTGGTAGTACGAACCTTCAGCAGGTTATTGATGACGTCTGTAATGATATGGGTTCAAATGCTGGGAAACTTATAAAACTCGCCACGATGTTAGAGTTGGGGAATTCCGTTTCAGTTGAACAGTTAAGACGTTCGCTTAGCGAATTCGAGAAAAATCACTTATCTGACAGACTCACCAAATCAATTATACTTAATTATTTATATATGTTTGAAAGGTCAGACAAGGATGCCCAGCAAATATGTTCCCTGGCTGGCATCAATTTCGGTAGTGTATCAAAGCAAATTGGATTGGAACGATTAAAGTAAAAAAACAAATCCGAGTTATAGATTCCCCCGTCAGTTTTTGACGGGGGGATTAAACATGAAATAATGTGTGTATTAGAACTGAAAAAAAATAATTGGCATATTAAAACAACCATCATATCCGAATGCGATATTCCAATATCCTCAACTAACACTGATTTTTTTCAGCTACGCTAATAACACACTTGGTGATTATATTTTTAAACCAATTCCTGACATCAGTTAAGTCAGTATTTCTGTTATCAGGTCTAGTACCCGATCAAATTCCTGTACATTATTCGCTCACCAGCGCTTCACTGGCGGCAAAGATGTACATGGCAATTACCTTGAATTAGCTTTTTTCACGTTATGGTTATAAGCCTTGACTTATTATATTAGCTATACTTTAGTGTTCTCAGTCAAAAAGGCTAGTCCGGTTCAGCTAAAAATATATGAATATAACTGGAGAGATTCTACTCATCATTATTTACTACATAACCTTTCTCACTAAGTTTTGATCACTCGGTGAGTTGCACTCCTGAAATCCAACGTCCGCTTCTGGCACAAAACTGCCCCGGCGGATCACCTACTCAACAATCCCCACAAACACCTAAAGGCCCGCCTCGTCCCCCACGCAGGCCTTTAACCTTCAGCCATTTCTCAGCCCCCATCCCGCTCCGCAATCCGTGCCATCAACGCCCCCAACAAGGCCATATCAACCAGCAATGCCAGCGCGAAACAGGCTCCCTTTATCCCCGGTGCGGCGTAGGTTTGCACCAGCGAAACGGCAACTACTACGGCCACGATAGTCACCACCGTCGTCAGCCTGCACGCCACGGCCAACCCCGCTTGCTCCCCCACTGCCGTGCGGTAGGCGACGCCCTGCCCCAGGCCGCCGAGGGCGATGCCCGGCAGCAGGGCCGGCCAGCCGTGGCCGCCGAACAGCATTAGCAGCATCAATAGCCATCCCGCCGCCGCCAGCAAAAAGCCGTAGCGGAGAATCGCCAGCGCAGGCCGGTTCCGCAGCGGCCGTAGACGGGCCAGCGCGGCGCCGCCGAGAAACGCCAGCGCCAATGCCGTCAGCAGCATCAGGGTCGCGCCGATGCCCAGCAGATTTTCGGTCTTCAGCAGCAAGGCGCCCGCCGCGACCGGCACGCTGAGCGCCAGGGCGCTCGCCGCCGTTCCCGGGTGTTCCATGGCGCCCAGGGCGCCGTTGTTGATATAGAGGCTCATCGTTCACTCCGACATGATGGAAATGATGAAATAAATTCATTTCCCTGTTCACATGTCAGTAGCCTATCTCTTGTATAATCGGTCAGACAAACTCATAGTTTTCAGCCTTGGATGAGAATAATTCAGCCATGAGAAAAACCCGTTTGCCGCCGCTGGGTGCGCTGCGCGCTTTCCACGCCGTGGCCGGCTGCCGCAGCTTTAAACATGCCGCCGAGGAGCTGGGCGTCAGCGCGACGGCAGTCAGCCACCAGATCAAGCTGCTGGAGTCGGTGCTGGAATGCCGGGTGTGCGAGCGCAGCGCGCAGGGCGTCAGCCTGACCGAGACCGGCGAGATCCTGTATGCCGGCACCCAGCGCGCCTTTGCCGCGCTGGCGCAGTCCGTCGCCCAAATCACCCGCGCCCGGCAGCCGCCGGCGCTGACCGTCACCACCACCTCCAACTTTCTCACCCACTGGCTGGTGCCGCGCCTGGCGGATTTCAAGGCGGAGTTTCCCGCCATCGATCTGCGCCTGCACACCAGCGTCGAGCGCGTCGATCTCAGCCAGCGCACCGTGGACGTCGCCATCCGCTACCGCGAAATGCCGGAAAGCGATCTGCACTGCACCCTGCTGCATGAGGATCGTTTTATCGTGGTGGCTAGCCCGGCGCTGGCGCTGGAGCGCATCGAAGATTTGCAGCGGGTGACGCTGTTTCACGTGGAGCATCGGCAGGTGCCCGCCGACTCGCCGACCTGGGAGAACTGGCGACGGCGCTACGGGCCGGAAGGATTGAACGTGGAAGCCGGGCTGACCTTCAGTGACGAAACCCATGCGCTGCAGGCGGCGGTGGCGGGCCAAGGGGTGGTGATCGCCAGCCGGCTGCTGGCGCGCGATTTGTTGCAGCGCGGCGTGCTGGCCGCGCCGTTCGAGATGTCGTTGCCCGGCGCCAACTACTATCTGATGACCACCGAGGAGACCGCACAGCGTCCCGATATCATGGCGCTGCGCGCGTGGCTGCTGCGGCAAATGGCGGCGGGCTAACGGCTCTCGGGGGCGATTTCGCCCAGGCGGATCGCCACGCTGATCGCCTGCGCGGTGGTGGCGGCGCCGAGACGCCGGCGAATGCGGCGCAGGTGGTTTTCCACCGTGCGTTCAGACAGGCCGAGCATCGCGGCGATATCCGCCTGCCGCCGGCCGATGGCGGTCCAGCTCAGCACCTCACGCTCGCGCGCCGACAGCCGGCCTTCTTCTTTGCCGGCCGCCGGTTCGAACAGCCGCCGCGCCGCCAGAAAGGCCGCCGAGCCCACGAGCGACAGCGCCAACCGCACCGGCGGCGAGGCGTCGATGCGCTCGCCTCCCAGGCTGACGGCGCCCTCCAGGCCTGCGGGGCCGAACACCGGGATTTGCACGCCGTGCAGGCCCGCGCCGCGCGGCGTGCGCACAATCCGGTAGCGCTCTCCCTGCTGCGCCCGGGTCTTGGTCCAGAAGAACGGCTCGCTGGCCCGCAGCATGTGGCGAGTCACCGGGCAGTGCCGTACGTAGGTCAGCGCATCGACCGCCTCCCCCTCGCCGAACCAGTCGCCTTCGACCCAATAAATATGCTCGATCCCCGCCTCCGCCGTGGCGGAAGCGGAAAACAGCACAAAGCGATCGAAGCCGAACGGCGCGGCGAAGGCGCGAACCCGCCCCTGAATGGCGGACAGGGTTCGCTCGTGGTCCATCGCCAACGCCGTCTGGAAAGCGCGCTGCGCGATCTCGTCGCTCATCGCGTGGCGACGTCGGCCAGCAGCGTCTCCGCCGCCAGTTTGCCGAGGTTGTTGGAAGCCAGCGGGCTGTCGCCGGTCAGCAGGCGCCGATCTTTATGCACCTTGCCGGTGATGTCGGCATTGACGATCTTCACGCCCAGCTCACGCAGGCGTTCGCCCACCAGCCAGGGCATCGGGCCGGGGATATAGCCGATGTCGATGTTGGCGCCGGTATCGAGAGCATCCGGGAACACGCACATCTCATAGCCGCGATAGAGGAAATCGTCTTTGCTCTCGCCAATGCCCGCCGCCAGCAAACCGGCGGGCCCGTGGCACAGCGAGATCACGTAGCGATCGTTGTCATGGGCCCAGTGCAGCGTCTTTTTCACCTCTTCACTGAACGGGATATCATTGAGCACGCCGTGGCCGCCGGGGATGAAAACACCGAGATAGTTGCCGCCATCCAGATCCTTCACCACTTCCGCCAGCTTTTTCGGCTGCTTGAGTTGGCTGCGGTACTTCTCGTAGGTGGCCTTGACCGCTTCATCTTCATGCGGGAACGCCCACATCTCCAGCTTCACCGGATCGCCGGACGGCGTGGCGATGTCGATCTCGAAACCGGCCAGATCCAGGTGATACATCGGCAACAGCATCTCGACCGGGTGGTTGCCGGTGGAGAAGAACTTGCCGTTTTGCATCAGCAGGTAGCGCTCCTGCGAGGCGATCATCAGCACCTTCCACTTGCCGCCGCGATAGGCGTTCGGGTAGCTGGCGCCCGCGAAGTCGGTTTTGGACGAGGTGTACTGGCTGAGGGAGTAAGGCGATGGGAAGAACGCGTTGTCTTCCGCCACATCCGGGGTGGGATTACGATCGTTGGACACTGAATCAGTCATGATTATCTCCATATTCACCGTTGCATTGCCCTTTCAGCTTAAATAACCGCCGGCGGGGCCGCAATGAGGGATATCCCTCAATCACCCTCGCGCTGGCGGCGCTCAAGCGGGGTGCCATAGCCAATAAAAAGCCCCGCCCGGTGAAGGTCGAGGCTCGCTCGCGCCGATCGAGACGGTGGGCAGAGTGATGACAGGGTGCCGAATGCGCCTGCTCATGGCGCGACAGACGCCTTAACGTCGCGCTTGCGCGTTCTTCCACTCCCGCCAAATCGTTTCCAGCCCGGCGCGATACGTCGTGACGGCGAAGTCGGGAAAACGCTGTTTGAACTTGGTCGAGTCGAACAGGTTATCGTGCTCGTAGCGCGGCAGCAGCTCGCGCATCTCTCGCGCCCCGGATGAAAACAGCCCTGCGGCGATCAACGCCCATTTGCCGATAACGGAATATGAAATGTCCTTCCCAAACACCTCGCAGGCCAACGCGGCGAACTGCGCATAGGTGAGCCGCTCGTCGCAGCACGGGAGATGCCACGTCTGGCCGAACGCGTCGGGCGTATTGCCGAGCCGAGCTAACCCGCGGCTGGCGTCGGGCGTCCAAATCAGCGTGCGCAGCCTGTCATCGCGAACCGGCACGCGCGGTTTTTCCCCCGCTTTCAACCTGTCGACGATCAACGCATTGGTGAAGCTCTGCGTTTTCCCCGGCCCATAAAACTCGGGCGCACGGCCGATCAGCACGGGGATCTGCTTGCGCTTCATCTCGTCGAGCACCTTCTCGGTCATCAGAGCGCGCACCCGTCCCTTGCGCCCCCGAGGCGCGAACGGCGTCGATTCCGTCTGCGGCTCGCCGTTCTGCGGATACATATAGGTATTGTCGAAATAGACAAAGGGCACGCCCGCGGTACGGCTGGCGTCCAGCGCATTCTGCAGCATGGTCGGAAATTGTCGCTCCCACAGCGCCGAATCCGGCGGCAAGCCGGCGGCGAAATACACCACCTCGCTGCCCTTCACCGCCGCCAGGGTCTGCTGCGCGTCGAGCAGGTCGGCCGCAACCAGCGTATCGCTGTCGTTGATCTTCTTCGGGTGGCGGCTGACCAATCTTAAATCATCGGTGTGCGCGCGCTTCAGTTCACGCGCCAGCTCTTGGGCAATCTGGCCACTGGCGCCCAGGATCGTTTGCATTGGCGTTCCTCATCGCAATGAAAAAAGCTCCACCCACTCAGGGCGGAGCAAAGGTGCTTTTTCGCGCTTAGCTGTTCACGAACGCCAGCAGATCGGCGTTGACCTGATCGGCATGGGTGGTCGGGATGCCGTGCGGCGCGCCCTTATAGGTATGGAGCGTGCCGTTTTGCACCAGCTTGGCCGAGAGCACACCGGAATCCTGATAAGGCACCACCTGATCGTCGTCGCCGTGGATCACCAGCACCGGAATGGCGATCTTCTTGAGATCTTCGGTGAAATCGGTCTGCGAGAAGGCGACGATGCCGTCATAGTGCGCCTTGGCGCCGCCCATCATGCCCTGGCGCCACCAGTTCCAGATAATCGCCTCCGACGGCTTGGCGCCCGGGCGGTTATAGCCGTAGAACGGGCCGGCCGGCACGTCGTAATAGAACTGCGCCCGGTTGGCGGCCAGCTGCGCCTGGAAATCATCGAATACCGATTTTGGGGTGCCCTGCGGATTGGCGTCGGTTTTTACCATCAGCGGCGGCACCGCGCTGATCAACACCGCTTTGGACACCTTGTCCTCGCCGTGGCGCACGATATAGCGCACCACCTCGCCGCCGCCCGTCGAGTGGCCCACGTGCATGGCACCCTGTACGCCGAGGTGTTTTACCACCGCGGCGACGTCATCGGCATAGTGATCCATGTCGTGCCCTTCCCACACCTGGCTGGAGCGGCCGTGGCCGCGGCGATCGTGCGCAATCACGCGGAATCCTTTGTTCACGAAGAACAGCATCTGGGCATCCCAGTCATCGCTCGACAGCGGCCAGCCGTGGTGGAAATAGATAACCTTGCCGTTTTTGGGGCCCCAATCCTTGTAGAAAATCTCGACGCCATCGCTGGTCGTTACATAACCCATGTCGTTTCTCCCATTTACACTATGGTTAAAAAAGAAGGTTTATACTGCGCACGGCGCCGGGATCTCTGGCTCCCTCATCCCGGTTGGCCGACGATCTTGCGTTGATCGTTTAACGAGTATAGGTTTAAAGTTCACTTTAAGGTCAATAGTGGCCCGGCAAGCGGTATTTCCCACAGTAACGCGATCGGCATCAGGAGTATTCAAGTGCAAGGAGATGACACCGCCACGACGATGGAGCAACGGCTTGCCGCCCAGCGCCACGCCTTCCTGCGCGACGGCGCGCCGACGATGCAACAGCGCAAGGCCGCCCTGCGCCGCTTGCGGAGCGCCATTCTGGCCCAGCGCGCCGCGCTGGCGGCGGCCGTCAGCGCGGACTTCGGCCACCGTTCGCCTTACGAAACCGACATTCTGGAGATTCTGGTCACCGTGCAGGCGATCGATTACCTGCTGCGCAACCTGAAACGCTTCATGCAGCCGGAGCGCCGCCACGTCGCCCTGCCGTATCAGGCCGCACGCGCCTATGTGCAATATCAGCCCAAGGGCGTGATTGGCGTCATGGCGCCGTGGAACTATCCCTTCTCGTTGACCTTCATCCCGCTGGCCACCGCCCTGGCCGCCGGCAACCGCGTGATGCTGAAACCTTCGGAGCTCACGCCGCATACCAGCCGCCTCATCCAAACGATGCTGGCGGCGCGGTTTCCCGCCGATGAGGTCGCCGTCGTGACCGGCGGGCCGGACGTCGGGGCCAGATTCAGCGAGCTGGCGTTCGACCATCTGGTGTTCACCGGCAGCACGGCAATCGGCCGTCAGGTCATGCAGGCGGCCGGCAAACATCTGGTGCCGTTAACGCTCGAACTGGGCGGCAAAAGCCCCGCCGTCATGGCGCGCGGCGCGGTTAACGCCAGAAACGTCCAGAGCGTGGCGTTCGGCAAGCTGTCGAACGCGGGCCAAACCTGCATCGCGCCCGATTACCTGCTGGTTCATCAGGACGATCTGGCAAGCTTCATGGCGCTCTATGACGCGGCGGTTAAAAGCTTTTATCCCGACGGGCCAACCGGCGACGACTACGGCGCCATCATCAACGACAGGCACTACCACCGCTTGCAAGCGCTGCTTGCCGACGCACAGGCGCGCGGCGCGCAACTCCATCCGGTCGGCCATCGCCCGGACTCGGCGTCTGAACGGCCGAAAACCCTGGCCCCCACGCTGGTCGTCGGCGCCCCCGACGACAGCCGGATCATGCAAGAAGAGATCTTCGGGCCGCTGCTGCCGGTGCGCACCTACGCCGCCTTTGATGAAACGATCGACATTATCAACGCCGGGCCGCGCCCGCTGGCGCTGTACTACTTTGGCCCGGCAGACGCGCAGCAGGATCGGCTGCTGGCGCGCACCGCCTCCGGCAACGTCAGCATCAACGCCACCCTGCTGCACTTCGCTCAGGACGACCTGCCGTTCGGCGGCATCGGCCCCAGCGGCATGGGAGCCTGTCACGGCATCGAAGGATTTCGGGCGCTGAGCCACGCCAAAGGCGTTTTCATCCAGAGCCGCTGGCGCTTTACCGACCTGCTGCGCGCGCCGTTCGGCAAGCTGGCGGACGCAGTGCTCGCGTTCATGTTGCGGCGCCGATAACGCGGCGTGTTGACTATCAATAGCACACCCATAAATCGCCGCAAGCTATCACAATATTCACTCATTCCTATTTTATCTCTCCGCCGCCGCTGACTAAGCTTAGCCATGAGTCACCCTTTGCCCGTTGGCGGCGAGGATGACGTAAATCGATTGAGTTCAGTTATTTAGCGCAATACCCGACGCAAGCCTTACCCGCATGCCTTGTTAACCGCTCCACGCCCGGCGGCTGGAGCATCTTTACGGAAGCAGAGAGCGCATTATGACAACTGAAAGCAAATGCCCGTTTTCGGGCGGCAAGCAGCCCGCACCGCAGAACGGCCCCACCAATCAGGATTGGTGGCCTAATCAGCTCAGCCTGAAACCGCTGCATCAGCATTCCCCCCTGTCCGATCCGATGGATAAAGACTTCAACTACGCCGATGCCTTCAACAGCCTCGATCTGGCGGCGGTCAAACAGGATCTGCACGCCCTGATGACCGACTCGCAGGAATGGTGGCCGGCGGACTTCGGCCACTACGGCGGCCTGTTCATCCGCATGGCCTGGCACAGCGCCGGCACCTACCGCATCGGCGACGGCCGCGGCGGCGCGGGCGAAGGCCAGCAGCGCTTCGCCCCGCTCAACAGCTGGCCGGACAACGTCAGCCTCGACAAGGCGCGCCGCCTGCTGTGGCCAATCAAGCAGAAATACGGCCGCAACCTCTCCTGGGCCGATCTGATTATCCTGACCGGCAACGTGGCGCTGGAATCGATGGGCTTCAAAACCTTCGGCTACGCCGGCGGCCGCGCCGACACCTGGGAGCCGGACGACGTCTACTGGGGGTCTGAGAAGATCTGGCTGGAACTGAGCGGCGGGCCGAACAGCCGCTACTCGGGCGACCGCGATCTGGAAAACCCGCTGGCGGCGGTGCAGATGGGCCTGATCTATGTTAACCCGGAAGGCCCGGACGGCAATCCCGATCCGGTAGCCGCCGCGCGCGACATCCGTGAAACTTTCGCCCGCATGGCGATGAACGACGAAGAAACCGTGGCGCTGATCGCCGGCGGCCACACCTTCGGCAAGACCCACGGCGCCGGCCCGGCGTCTCACGTCGGCGCCGATCCGGAAGCGGCCGGGCTGGAAGCGCAGGGCCTCGGCTGGCACAGCACCTTCGGCACCGGCGTCGGCAAAGACGCCATCACCAGCGGCCTGGAGGTCACCTGGACCACCACCCCGACCCAGTGGAACCACGACTTCTTCCGCCACCTGTTCGAATACGAATGGGAGCTGAGCCAAAGCCCGGCCGGCGCGCACCAGTGGGTGGCGAAAGACATCGGTGAAACCATTCCCGACGCCTTCGATCCGAACAAGAAGCGCCGCCCGACCATGCTGACCACCGATCTGTCGCTGCGTTTCGATCCGGCCTACGAGAAGATTTCGCGCCGCTTCTATGAACACCCGGAGGAACTGGCCGACGCCTTCGCCCGCGCCTGGTTCAAGCTGACCCACCGCGACATGGGGCCGCGCGCGCGCTACCTTGGCCCGGAAGTGCCGCAGGAAGAGCTGATTTGGCAGGATCCGATCCCGGCCGTCGATCATCCGCTGATCGACGAGCAGGACATCGCCGCGCTGAAAAACGCCGTGCTGGCTTCCGGCCTGTCGGTGTCCGCGCTAGTCTCCACCGCCTGGGCTTCGGCTTCCAGCTTCCGCGGTTCAGACAAACGCGGCGGCGCCAACGGCGCGCGCATTCGCCTGGCGCCGCAAAAGGACTGGGCGGTCAACCAACCTGCGCAGCTCGCCGCGACGCTGGCCAAGCTGGAGAGCATTCAACGCGCCTTCAACGACGCGCAGACCGGCGGCAAGCGCATCTCGCTGGCGGATCTGATCGTGCTGGCCGGCGCGGCGGGTGTGGAACAGGCGGCGAAGAACGCCGGTTTCGCCCTGACGGTGCCGTTCGCGCCGGGCCGCATGGACGCTTCACAGGAACAGACCGACGTGGACTCCTTCGAGGCGATGGAGCCGCTCGCCGACGGTTTCCGCAACTTCCTGAAGGGCAAATACCGCGTGCCGGCCGAAACGCTGCTGGTCGACAAGGCGCAGCTGTTGACCCTGACCGCGCCGGAAATGACGGTGCTGGTCGGCGGGCTGCGCGTGCTCGGCGCCAACGTCGGCGGCACGCAGCACGGCGTGTTCACCCAGCGGCCGCAGGCGCTGACCAACGACTTCTTCGTCAACCTGCTCGACATGGGCACCACCTGGCACCCGGTCGGTGAAGACGGCCTGTTCGAAGGCCGCGATCGCCGCAGCGGCGCGGTCAAGTGGACCGGCACCCGCGTCGATCTGGTGTTCGGTTCGCACGCGCAGCTGCGCGCGTTGGCCGAGGTCTACGGCAGCGCCGACGCGCAAGAGAAGTTCGCCCACGACTTCGTCGCCGCCTGGAACAAAGTGATGAACCTCGATCGCTTCGATCTGGCGTAACTTAGCGACAGCACAAAGCCCGCCACGGTAAGTCGGCGGGCTTTTTTATTTGAGGGTAAAAAAACCGACGACACAACACATAAAAATGACTAACTGATTGATAAAATTTATAACCCCATGATAGTTTAGGCGATTAAATGCATACAAAGACAATTTAAAAATATTAAAAATCAATTAAATAGGAGTAATCATGGACGATATTAATGTTTACGGAGAAACAGGAATATTTATCATTAAAGAACAAATTTTCAGCAAAAATTGACTCCCGTCCATAGGACACATCTCTCCTTCTGCTGTACAAATCCAGCGCTACGTCTACCAATTGCGTAAGGAACAAGAGGTTTTTTGGGAGGGGCGAAAGATCGACTATACACAGCTCGGCATTTGGGAAAAATTTAAGATACTGATGGGCAACGACTTGGTCAGTAGAGACAAACAAGGGGGCAGCACGCTCTATTCACTGGAGTTCGCCGGATTTGAAACAAGAGTAACGCCTCTGGATGGAGCAAAAGCCCCCCTTCCCGACTTTTTAGGGAAATCCTATAAGATTAACGTACCCACACCTTACATTTATGGCCAAGATCCTATCCCAGAGATGAAGCTCTATAGCAGGAAAGACGTCTCATTCATTATGAGCAACGGTGGACAATCAGCCCCTACTGCAATGGCAAAATACAACAAGACGACCAAGAATCTGATAATGATTCGTACTGAACTAGAAATGAAAAATTTGATGTTATCCTTGAGCAGCGCCAAGGAGCTAAAAAAATGAAGAAAACGATGCTGTTCATTAGTCTGATAGTCATTTATGGTTTTATTGGTTATTTTCTGTACCTCCCAATGGCAAAGCTCTACTTTGCCGGGAAAGCATTGTTTGTTTCTGACGTTGCAGCAACGGTCGTTACCCAGTTCAAGACTGCCGGGATTTTCATTTTGTGCGGTGTCATCATCCTGACGCAGATCGTACTGACAAAAAAATCAAAATCCCTTGGACGATATGCCGTTATCTATAGCACTTGGGTGGGTATCCACTTCGTCTACCTTCTCTTCATCTTGATACTTAAGAGCAAGTTCCTGGAACCTCTCAACAAAATCCCGATGGATGCAATTGCTCTTGAACAGTTTAACCTTGCTGGCCCAGCGCTTATTTCTCTGGTTTTAACCTGTTCGTCGCTATGGCTCGTCAACAAGTCAGGACAATCAGAACGCAATGTCTAAACAACCGAGAATCCTGAATAGTCTACTCAACTGTTACAAAAAGACCTTCACCTACTCAGGCCGCGAAAGCCGTGGGCCTTATTCAATGCTGCTTTTGTGCCAGCACGTTTGGTTTCTGCTTTATCTCGCCGTTATCGCCAGCAAGATGAATGAGATTTCCATTTTCGCGCTTGCGGCGTTTTTGCTGCCTTTGCTAGCGGCCAATGTGCGCCGTTTGCATGATGCGGGTTACTCCGGTGGTTGGTGCCTGACCTAGTTCTGCTTCACACCCTATGTAATGCTGATCTTCGCGCTGTTCCTTCCTGCTAAGAACATCAATAACCCTTACGACGATCGCCCAAACCTGGCGTAAGCCTCCTCAACGGCCTGCTTCGGCGAGCCATGGCTGGCGCTGCGATATTCTCTTTTCTCGCTTATTCGCATTTACTCAACAAGTCATATAAAAATTTGATGGGCGGCAATTCTTTTAATGCTGTATTTATATTTAGAGGGCAATGAAGAACGTAACTTCAGCGCGCTAATACGATATATCCCATCAAGGAGAACACCGTTATGGATTATCCTCGACTCACCTCAACACGCGGCGAGGCGGGCCTAATGACCATCGCCATTCCTTAGCGGCAGCGGGTTTGGCCGGCAAAGGCGCCCTATCGTTTTACGCCATAAAAATAGATGATCTGCACCTGCGCGATATTCGTTCAGGCGTCTGACGTTCGCCCTTCGTTAATGTTTCACGGCGCACGTTGCGTTTTTAGCTTTTATTTTTCAGCCGACGGGAAAGCTCATAGGAAATGACGTTTCACTCAGGAAAATAACCGCTACCTGGAGGTCAACATGCAACATACTATCGGCATTTCTTCTCGTCGGCTGAGGATATCGGCCCTTGCGCTGCTGCTCCCTGCCGTATCATGGGCGGCCGATACGGCGTCTCTTGCCGTGGGGCCGCAATATGACACCACCCATGTCTACGTCGAACGCGGCAAAATGGACGCCTTTGTCGACAGCATCCTGAAAACCTTCGGCGGCACCAGTACCGAACGCGTGCTGGTCAACGTCACGCCCACCCCCAGCGAAACTTACTCCCAGCTGATACTGACGCCGGCCGGCAGCTTCTCGGTGTTCGATTTCAAAACGCCGATCCCGTACCCGTTCGGCGCCGAGCGCAACGGTTTTCTGGTCAGGGATATGGACGCCGCCATCCGGCAGGCCAGGGCCGCCGGCGCCGATGTGCTGGTCGAACCCTTCGACGATCCGATTGGGCGCGACGCAGTGATCCAGTGGCCCGGCGGCGTCAACATGCAGCTCTATTGGCACACCAAAGCGCCCAACTACAAACCGCTGCTGAGCCTGCCGGAAAACCGCCTGTACCTCTCCGCTTACCGCATCGATGACTTCCTGAAAAGCTATCAGACGTTCTCGCACGGCAACGTGGTGAGCGACGAACAGGTCAGCGATGCGGCGATCGGCCGCAACGATAACGGCAAAATCCGCCAGATCGAACTGGACTCGCGCTTTGGCAAAACGCGCATTTTCGTCACCGATGGGCATCTGCCTTATCCGTTCGGCCATGAGCGCACCGGCTATGGCGTCGAGGATCTGCAGGCCACGCTGGCCAAAGCGACGGCCACTGGCGCGCAGGTGCTGTGGCGTTCGACGGCGGCGGAACGCCGCGCCTCGGCGCTGGTGCGTTTCCCCGGCGGCTACATCGCCGAAATTCACCAGACGGCTAAATAAACCCAAGGCGCGCTGCGGCGCGCTTTTTTCTTCGGATATTCATGATGAAACGCACGCTACCCGCACTGTTGCTGTTTTCCACGCTCCCCGCGCTGGCGGCGGAGCCCGTCGCTTCCCCCTGGAAAAACATCCCGTTGGGCGATGCGGCCACCTTATCTTTCGACGGTTCACTGCGCGAGCGCTATGAATGGACGGATCAACGGGATCTGAATGGCGGACGCGACGACACTTTCATGCAGCGCTTGCTGGTTGGCGCGCGCCTCGACTACGGCGACTATTTCGGCGCCTATGTGCAAGTGGGATCGTCGCTGGCCACGCCGCGCGATCGCGGGCGCAAGCCGACCGACGAAGATCATGCCTACCTCGGCCAGGGCTATGTGGATATGAAACTGCCCACTGCCTACGGCCTCGGCACCCTGCGGGTCGGCCGCCAGGAGATTGCGCTGGGCTCGCTGCACCTGCTGGGCACCCGCGACGGCCCCAACGTGCGCCGTTCCTTCGATGCTATCCGCGCCAGCTGGGTCAAGGATAAAAACCGCCTCGACGCCTTTATCGGCCATCCTGTCACCCTTAAAACCGGCAGTTTCGACGACGATACCGACAACAGCCAAAAGGTGTGGGGGCTGTACGGCACCACGCCGCTGACGCCGCTGGCGTCCTCGCTCGATCTCTACACCTTTGGCTTTGAGGATAACGATGCCCACTACGCGCAGCTCAGCGGACAAGAGCGGCGCTATACCGTCGGCGCGCGCATTTTCGGCGCGGCGCAGGGGTTCGACTGGGATAATGAAGCCGCCTGGCAGTTCGGCAGCGCAGAGCAGCGTGATATCCGCGCCTGGTCGGCGTCGGCGCACGCCGGCTATACGGTGAGCGACTGGCGCTGGCAGCCGCGCTTTGGCGGCAAGATTGGCATCGCCAGCGGCGATAAAAACGGTCACGATGGGCAGCTTAACACCTTTAACGCCATGTACCCCAAGCTGCCCTACCTGACCGAGAACGGGCTGGTGGCGCCGGCTAACCTGATCGCTATCCATCCTTCGGTCACGATTACGCCGTGGCAAACCCTGGCCATCGACTTCAGCTGGGACGCCTTATGGCGGCAACGCCGCGAGGACGCCTTCTACCTCGGGCCAATGCGCCCGGTGAAAGGCAGCGGACAGGGCTCGCGCTTTATCGGCAACCAGTACCAGGTCGAAACCACCTGGATGCCGAGAAGCGATCTCCAGTTCAAGGTGGCCTACGTCTACTTCGACGTCAGCAACAGCCTGCAGCAACATGCCGGGCTGAAAAACATGAACTTCGTGCTGGCGCAGGGCACCTACAGTTTTTAAGTATCAGGTAAGTTAATTGGTGTACGCGGGCGCCCTTAATAATCCCGTACTCAATTAATGACGATCGCCGGCGAGTAGCCGCCCATATGCATTGCGGCAATGGCGGCTACTCGCCGCCATTCACAGACAAAAGCCAAATAAAAGCAAAAAGATAAATCAATCACGTAAACTCCGCGAGCCAATTACAGTGTAATATTAAATAAATATTTAATTCCACCTGGTTATTTAAGCACGCCTTTTACGCATATCTTATGTAAAAGATTCATATAAGAATAACTCATTAATAAAATAATTGTGTTTATACTGCTTTAACTCAATCACAGTGCACAATTAATTCCTCACCGTGATTAATGATAAGGATATATTCTGCTTGAACGCAATATTCAAGCCGGACCAAGGAGGCAAGCCAATGATATCACATTAATTACCCCTGATTTTCAAACCTGTGTACGAGCATATAGAGCGTTAGGTGCAATATTGTCAACGTCCAAAGGAGTTTGATATGTCATTAGCGACCGATAAGATTTCCGGTTATTTAACCAGTTATGAAAGAGGCGATCACGCGGGGAGCAGTAAACCGTCATATACCACGCAAGAAGTTTCAGATCTGCTGCTGAGGAGCCATTATTCCGCCAATGGCAAAGGCGTGACCGACCATGCGGCTACCTTGACCTACTCTTTCCCCGTCTATACCGGCAGCGACAAGACGGGCGCCGCGCAGCTTACCGCCGCCCAGCAAGCCCAAACCAAGCTTTCATTGCAATCCTGGTCGGATGTGGCCAACATCACGTTCACCGAGGTTAAAGGCAACGACGCGAAAAATGCAGATATAAAGTTTGGTTTTTATAAGGCGGCCAGCGGGGGCAATTACACCTCGTATGAAAGTACGCAGAGCAATCTCAAAAGCACCATTTGGATCAGCGGCAATAACGGCTACGACGCCTCCAATCCGCAAACCAATAACTACGCCAGGGATACGCTGACTCATGAAATAGGGCATGCGTTAGGGCTTTCTCATCCCGGCAATTATGATGCGTCAAATGCCACCTACCCCACCTACGCCAACTCGGCGAAGTATTATGAAGACGACCATCAATATTCTTTGATGAGCTATTTTAACGAACAATACACCAGCGCTGACTATAAAGGCGTTTGGCCATCAGGGCCGCAGCTGGATGATATTACCGCCATACAGAAGCTTTACGGCGCGAATACCACCACGCGCACCGGTGATACCACCTATGGTTTCAACTCGAATACGGACAGAGACTTTCTGAGCGTTAAGGCGTCCACGGACAAAATCGTGGCGGCTATCTGGGATGCTGGCGGCAATGACACGCTGGATTTTTCAGGCTACAGCCAGGATCAGCGCATCAACATTAACGAAGGCGCATTCTCTGATGTGGGCGGCTTGAAGGCAAATATCGCCATCGCCTACGGCGCGCAGATTGAAAATATCATCGGCGGCAGCGGCGCAGACATTTTAGTGGGCAACGCGCTGAACAATACGCTAAAAGGCGGTGCAGGCAACGACATCATTTACGGTGCCGGCGGCGCCGATCAGCTCTGGGGCAATGCAGGCGCGGACACCTTCGTCTTCCGCGAAGCCGGCGACAGCCAAGCCGCCGCACCGGATTGGATCCGCGATTTCCAGACGGCGGTGGATAAAATCGATCTGTCGTGGCTCAACCAGACGGCTAAGGCCGATGGGAGCGAGCTGCACTTCGTGGATAGTTTAAGCGGCTCGTTGTATGAAGCGGCGCTGAATTATGACGCGCAGCAGAATGTCACCGATCTGGCCATCAATCTCTCCGGCAATCAATTACCTGATTTCCTTGTCAAAATCGTTGGGCATGTCGACGCTTCCGCCGATATTCTCGTCTAGCAGGGGTAAACCCGCAGCCCGGCGTGAACGCCGGGCTATTCATCTCTTCTCAGGCCTCACCCCGGCGTCTTTTTACATTGCCACAGCAATAAATCGCGCAGACGAGCTCACACCGCTTCCAGCTCCGCCGCCAGGGTGGCGACCAGCTCCGCCGCCGGCATCGGCCGCGCCAGGCCCACGCCCTGCCCGGCCCACAGCGACATAAACTCCCCGCGCCCGGCCTTGGCCGCCGCCTGGCGGATATCGCCGGTGAGCGCGTTCTGCACCGGATAGGGCAGGATCTGCGCCTCTTCCGCGCGCATCTGCCGCATGAAGTCATTGACGATGCCGCGCGCCGGGCGGCCGCTGAAGGCGCGCGTCAGGCGCGTGCTGTCATCGCCGGCGTTGCGCAGCGCCGCCCGCCAGGCTTCGGCGATGCCCGACTCCGGGCTGCACAGAAACGCGGTGCCCAGCTGCGCCGCCTGCGCGCCCAGCAATTGCGCCGCCGCAATGCCGCGTCCGTTCATGATGCCGCCCGCGGCGATCGCCGGGATCTTCACCGCCGCCGCCACCTGCGGCAGCAAAGCCATCAGCCCGACGCAGGATTGCTCGATGTCGCCGAGGAAGGTCGGGCGGTGGCCGCCCGCCTCCGCGCCCGAGACGCAAACGAAGTCGGCGCCCGCTTCTTCCCAGGCGCGGGCTTCCGCCACCGTGGTGGCGGTGCCGATCACCCGCGAGCCGGCCTTCTTGAACTGCGTGACCGTGGCGCGCGGCAGCACACCGAAGGTAAAGCTGACCACCGGCGGCGCAGCCTCCAGCAGGGCCGCGATCTGGTCGCGGTTGTTTTCGGCAAATTGGGTGGGGATCGGCGGCTCGCTCAGCCCCAGCGCTTCGCGGAACGGCCGCAGCAGGTGCTGGGCGCGCTTAAGCTCGGCGAGATCCGGGTGCTGCTCATCGAGCAGAAACAGGTTGATGTTGAACGGCGCGGCGGTCTGCGCGCGGATCTGCTGCACCCGTTCGAGGATCACCGCCGGTGAAAACAGCGCCGCCGCGCACGATCCCAGCGCCCCGGCGTTGCTCACCGCCACCGCCAATGCCGGCGGCGACGCGCCGTTCATCGGCCCCTGAACGATCGGATAGCGCAGCCCAAGCTCGCGGGCAAAAGCAGAAGGTGCCGTCATCAATGTGTCTCCCTGTGCTGACTACATTCGTCTTACGGCGGCCACGCCGCCGAACCGACCAAAAGCATAGCACCTTCTCACCGCCCGGCCGTGCAGTTAATGCTTCACCTGCCGCCTGTCCAGCGACAGGAAGTGATGCACCACCGGTTTCTCCGGGCCGATATGGAAGCGCAGCGCCTCCTGCTGCAGGTCGGCGTCGGCGTGCGACACCCGCTGGTGCTGCCGCAGGTGCTCCGCCCAGGACTCCACCAGGAACCACTCCATGATGCATTCCGGATCGCCGGTATGCTCGGTGATGCCCCAGGCGTAAGCGCCATCGCGGCGGCGCGCCCGCTCCAGCATCAGCAGCGTGCGCAAGAACTGCGGCCGATCCTGTTCGCGGATGCGGTACTCCACCTGAATCATCACCGGGCCGCGATCGTTTTCAACCGGCGTGTTGACCAACGGCTCCGGCCAATGGTTCGACGGCTGCAGATCGGCCTCGCCGGTCGGCAGACGCAGGCGGTGGAACAGCAGCCCCGCCGCCAACAGGCCGACGCCGCCGACCAGCAGCGTGGCGGCCACGCCCAGCTCCTGCGCCACCAGCCCCCACAGCAGGCTGCCCGCCGCCATCGCGCCGTTGAACACCATCAGGTAAATGGCCAGGCCGCGGCCGCGCACCCAGTTGGGCAGCACGCCCTGCGCCGCGCCGTTGAGCGTGGTCAGCGCGATAATCCAGCCGGCGCCCAGCACCAACAGCAGCACCACCGCCAGCCACTGCGGCGGCGCCAGCGACAGGGCCGCCATCACCACGGCGGTGAGCACCGCCGCCAACAGCACCAGCCCATCGGCATTCAGCCGCTGGCGCAGGCGCGGCAGCACAATCGCCCCGAGGATCGCCCCGGCGCCTACCGCTCCCAGCAGAACGCCGTAGAAACCGGCGCTGCCGCCCAGCATGCGGCGCGCCACCAGCGGCAGCAGCGCCCAGACCGAGCTGGAGAAGGCGAAGAACACCGCCGCCCGCAGCAGCACCACGTGCAGCTCGCGGCTGGAACGGGCATAGCGCAGGCCGGCGCGGAAGGCGCCGAAAAAGTGCTCCGACAGGCCGCTGTCCTCGGCCTTCGGCCGCTTCCACCACAGCAGCGCCGCGATCACCAGCACATAGCTCATCACGTCCGCGCCGTAGGCCGCGCCGGCGCCGAAACTGGCCAGCAGCAGACCGCCGGCCGCCGGGCCGATGGAACGGGCGATGTTGATGCCCAGCGAGTTCAGCGCCACGGCGTTTTTCAGCTCGGCGCGCGGCACCAGCTCCGGCACGATCGCCTGCCAGGTCGGCCCCATCAGCGCCGCGCCGATGCCGCCGACGAACGTCAGCGCCAGCAAATATTCCACCGTCAGTGAACCGGTCTGCGACAGCACCAGCAGGCTGCCGCTCACGCAGGCCAGCAGAATTTGCACGAAGATCAGAAAGCGCCGCCGATCGAGAATGTCCGACAGCACCCCGGCCGGGATCGCCAGCAGGAACACCGGCAGCGTAGCGGCGGTTTGCATCAGCGCCACCGCCGAAGGGTTGCTCGACAGGTCAGTGATCAGCCACGAGCTGGCGACGTCGCGCATAAAGCTGCCGACGTTGCCGAGCACCGTGGCGCCCCACAGCACCGCAAATAATGGGATTTTCAGCGGCGCGAAGCCGCCCGCCGCCGCCTTGTTTTCCGTCTGTTCAGCCATCCGTTCGCTCCTTCAAATCGTTAAATGCCACCAGCAACAGCGCGCCGGCCAGCCCGAGGTGTTCAAAAAATCCGTTCATCATCTGGCCGCGCTCCGCCCCGTCGAACTGCCAGAACGGATTGGCCATCAGCGTCGCCATCAGGGTAAAACCGGCCAGCGCCAACGCGCCGAGCCAGCGATAAAAGCCGCTCAGGATCAGCGCCGACGCCGCCAGTTCGAGCAGCGTCACCAGCACGGCGAACAGCGCCGACGGCTGCAGGCCGAAGTGGCTCATCTCGGCGATCGCGCCTTCGACGTTCAGCGCTTTGACCAACCCGCCCTGAATATAGGCGGCGCAAATGGCGAGCAGCAGCAGCCAGCGCACCGCGGGCGCATGCAGCCGCTGTGCGCAGCGGGCGGCGATAGCAGTCAGGTTCATCGCGCCCCCTTAAAACGGCGAATTTTGGATGAAGGCCAGCAGATCGGCGTTGAAGCGATCGGGATCGACCTGCGCCAAACCGTGAGAACCGCCAGAGTAAACATTCAGCTCCGCCTGTTGCATAAGCTTAGCGGCTTTCAGCGCCGAGGCGCCGATCGGCACGATCTGATCGGCGTCGCCGTGCACCAGCAGCGTCGGCTTGTCGATCGCCAGCAGGTCGGCGGTGTAATCCACTTCGGAGAACGCGCGCACACACTCGTACTGCCCTTTCACGCCGCCCTGCATGCCCATCAGCCAGAAGTGGTCGATCAGCCCCGCATTGCTCTCCACCTCGTCGCAGTGGAGGCCATAGAACGGCACCGCCAAATCTTTGAAGAACTGCGAGCGGTTGCCCGCCACGCCGCTGCGAATGCCGTCGAAGGCCGCCATCGGCGTACCCTCTGGGTTGACCGGCGTTTGCAGCATCAGCGGCGGTACGGCGCCGACCAGCACCACCTTCGCCACCCGATCGCTGCCGTGACGGCCGATGTAGCGCGCCACTTCGCCGCCGCCGGTGGAATGGCCGACCAGGATCAGATCGCGCAGATCCAGCGTTTCGATCAGCAGGGCCAGATCGTCAGCGTATTGATTGATGTCGTTGCCGTGCCAGGTTTGATCGGAACGGCCGTGGCCACGGCGATCGTGGGCGATCACGCGGAATCCGCTCTGGCCGAAAAACAGCAGCTGGTTGTCCCAGGCGTCGGCGGACAGCGGCCAACCGTGGGAGAACAGGATCGGCTGGCCGCGGCCCCAATCCTTATAGAAAATGCGTGCGCCATCGGGCGCGGTAAGGGTGCTCATGACGTGTTCCCCGCTCGGTATCGAATTGGATTTTGTACGGGTTAACAGTACGGCAGGCGTAAAGGCAGTGATAACGGAATAATTTTCGCATGATCGCGAGTTTTTTTGCTGAAGAAGCCGGCGTCGCCGCCGGCGCAAAACGTCAGATGTTTTCCAGATCGATACCGCGCGTTTTTGGGCCGAACAGCCCGATCACCAGCATCACGATCAGCATGCTGGCGACGATAAACGCGATCACCCCCAGCGAACCGCCGTACTGCAAGATAATGCCGATGATGATGCTGCTGAATACCGTCGACAGGCGGCTGAAGGAGTAGCAGAAACCGACGGCGCGGGCGCGGATATGGGTCGGGAAGATCTCGGATTGATACGAGTGGTAGCTGTAGGTCAGCCAGGCGTTGGACCAGGTGATGAAGAAACCGCACAGGATCAGCCACAGTGGGTTGTTCTGCAGTGCGAACAGCGAGCCGAAGATCACCGTCACCAGGCAGGACAACACGATCTGCCACTTGTTCTCCATCTTGTCGGCGTAGAAGCTGCACAGCAGCGAGCCAAGCGGGTAGGCCAGCGTGATGAAGAAAGCGTACAGCAGGCTGTGGGTGACCGAAGCGCCCTTGCCCGACAGCAGCGCCGGCAACCAGTTGCCGAAGCCGAAGAAGCCGATGGCCTGAAAGAAATTCATCACTACCAGCATCAGCGTGCGATCGCGATATTGCGGCGCCCAGATGTCGCGAAAGCGGCCGCGCAGCGGCGCCCCCTCGGCATCGTCAACCGGGCGCGACGGGAAGTCTGCGGCCGCCACGCCGCAGCGCCGTTCCATGTCCCGCATCACCTGCCGGGCCTGCGCATAGCGCCGCTGTTGCACCAGCCAGCGCGGCGACTCCGGCAGCCCCTTGCGCACCAGCCAGATCACCAGCGAAGCCAGCGCGCCGGCGATCACCACATAGCGCCAGCCGCTCAGGCCCCAAATCGTCTGCGGCACCAGCCACCAGGACATCAGCGCCACCGCCGGCACCGACAGAAACTGCACGAAGAACGCGAAGGCGAAAGCCCGGGTACGCAGATGCGCGGGCACCCACTCCGTCAGGTAGGTATCGATGGTCACCAACTCGATGCCGAGCCCGACGCCCACCAGAAAACGCAGAAAGATCACCCATTCCGCCTGCTGTTGAAACGCCAACAGCAGCGAGAAGGCGCCATACCAGATCAGGGCGAACATAAAGGTGGCGCGCCGGCCGAAGCGATCGGCGTACGGGCTCAGCAGGCTGGCGCCGACGAACAGGCCGAGAAAGGTGGCGGAGGCGAAGGCCGCCTGATCCGACACGCCGAAGACGCCCTGCGCGCCGGTGTGGAAAATGCCGTCGGCGATAAGGCCGGTGCTGATATAGCCGGTCTGGAACAGATCGTAGAGTTCGAAAAAGCCGCCCAGCGACAGCAGAATGATAAAGCGCCACAGGCCGGCCGACGCGGGCAAGGCGTCGATTCTGGCCGCCAAATCCCGCGCATGGATCGGCGACGCCGCTACAGATTCACTCACCGTTAACCTCGCATTAACATTTTTAATGACTTTCTATGCTAGCGAAGCGGCGTCGGAGTTAAATTTTTAATTAGCAGACTATGAAAAAAAGTTAAGCATAAAACGCTGCAGCAGCCTGTTTTATAGCAGGAAAATGCAGCGCGGGATGCCGCAGCGGCATCCCGAATCCGCAGGTTAACGGCTGTGGTGCTGCTGCAGCCGTTCGCTGCGGTAGACGCTCAACAGGCACCAGCCGAGGGCGATCAGCGCCAGCGGCGCGGCGACGAAGCCGATGTTGCCCATGCCCAGATGCAGACTCACCTGGTTGCCCAGCAGCGCGCCGCTGCCGATGCCGAAGTTGTACAGGCCGGAGAAAATCGCCATCGCCACGTCGGTAGCGTCCGGCGCCAGGCTCAGCACTTTGGCCTGCATCGACAGGCCGATCGCCATGATCGCCATTCCCCAGAAGATGCACAGCACCGTCAGGTGGCTTTCGCTGCCGGCCGCCGGCAACAGCAGCAGCAGGCTCAAGGCCAGCAGCGTGATGGCGCCGATGAAGAAGCTGGAAGGAAACCGCTCGCTGTAGCGGCTGAACAGCAGGCTGCCGACGATGCCGGCGGCGCCGAACAGCAGCAGCATCAGCGTGGTGAAGTTCTCCGACAGCCCGGCCACGGTCTGGATAAACGGCTCGATGTAGCTGTAGGCGGTGAAGTGCGCCGTCACCACAATGATGGTCAGCATGTACAGCGCCACCAGCGCCGGGCGTTTGAACAGCAGCGGCACGCTGGCCAGCGAACCGGAGTGCTCGCTTTTCAGCACCGGCAGCAGGCGCCACAGCAGCACCAGCGCCAGCGTGGCGCACACCGCGATGCCGATAAAGGTCATGCGCCAGCCGAGCAGTTGCCCGACCACCCGCCCGAGCGGCAACCCGAGCACCATCGCCAGCGCGGTGCCACCCGCCAGCAGGCTCAGCGCCTGGGCTTTCTTACCCGGCGGCGCCACGCGGATCGCCAGCGAGGCGGTGATCGACCAGAACACCGAGTGCGCCAGCGCCACGCCGGCGCGCGAGATAACCAGCGTGGTGAAGTTCCAGGCCACGGCGGTCAGCACGTGGCTGGCGATAAACAGCATGAACACGCCGATCAACAGTTTGCGGCGCTCAATTTTGCTGGTCAGCAGCATGCACGCCAGCGAGGCGGCGGCGACGATCCAGGCGTAAATGGTGATGATCAGGCCGACCTGTTCGGTTTGCATCGAGAAGCTGGCGGCGATATCGCTCAGCAGACCGACCGGAATAAACTCGGTGGTGTTGAAAATAAAGGCCGAGACGGCGAGGATGACCACGCGCAACCAGGCGGTTGAGCGCGAAACGGGAGCGTGTTCCATGGTAAAAGAAATCCGGACAGGTGCGGGCAAGTCGCGATATTTTAACCAACCGGCCCGCTAAATGCGATACGCGTCACACTTTAATTGTGTGGTTTTTTTCGCCGCATTTCGACACATTCGCAGACACACGGTTGCACAAATGCTGTGCTAATCTATTGAAGCGTACCAATTTTTCCTGCCGTTTCTCCCCGGCCGTCCACGCGCCGCGCCGAAGAAGCGCGCAGTGTCCCTTTGGCGTTTCCTGAGGCGAGGTCATTATGATGTCCGCGATTTATGATTGGTCCGTACTTGCCCTGCGCAATGTTTACGATCGCCGCATCCAGGGCCAGCCGGTGCTCGACAGCGCGGCCCTCTTCCCCGACGCCGAACGCTTCACCGCCCAATGGCGGCAGATCCGCGAAGAGGCGCTGACGGTCGCCCACGATCTGCACAATATCCCGCGCTTTCACGAGATCATGAGCCAGCAGGCGTCCATCTCCGCCAACGACGCGCGCGACTGGCGCATGTTCATCATGAAGGCCTATGGCCAGCCCATCCCCCGCAACCTGGCGCGCTGTCCGACGCTGGCGGCGCTGATCGCCTCCTCGCCGGACGTGCTGTCCGCGTCGCTCTCCTTCCTGGCGCCCGGCAAACAGGTGCCGCCCCATCGCGGTCCGTTCCGCGGCATTCTGCGCGGCTATCTGGTGCTGGACATGCCCAAACGCGCCGACGGCGCGCCGGCGGCGGTGCTGAAGGTGGACGGCCGCGAATACCGGCTGCACGAGGGGGAGTTCATGCTCTGGGACGATACCTTCGAGCACGAGGTATGGAACGACAGCCCGCAGGTGCGCACCGTGCTGCTGCTGGACATTCGCCGCCGCGACATGCCCGGCGGGCTGCGGCTGCTCTCCAGCGCCATCATCGCGCTGGTGCGGCTGAACGTGCGCTGGATGCAGCGCCAGTTCTGACTGCGGCGCTCAGGCGATTAACCGTCCTGAGGGATCGGCCATTGCTGCGCCAGCCACTGTTCGGCGGTGGTGGTGGCTATGCCCTGGCGCGCATTGAAGGTTTTCGCCTTATCCCACGCCACGCCGTCGGGCCGGGCGAAAGCCAACCGGTATTTGGCGCCGACGTCACGCGGATGGTTCCGCACATCTTCCCGCAGCCGCTCTTTGTCCAACAGGATCCTGTTGACCTCCACGCCCCAGCGCGCCTGCATGACATCGGCAAGCTCGCGGTAGGTCAGCGTGTCGCCGGCGATATAGACCACCTGGTTGCGAAACGCGGGCCGATGGAAAAAAATCGCGGCCGTCAGCCGGCCAATGTCCTCGGGGGTGGTCAGCGTCACCGCGTAGCGCCAGTCGCCCAGCGCGCGCACCGTTTTGGTTGCCGCGTCCACCACGCCAAAGCCGGGGTCAAACAGGTAGCTGGTGAAAATGCCCGTGGAAACAATCACCCACTCCGTCGCACGCTGCGCACGCAGCAGGTGACGCACCTCGAGCTGTTCATCCCACACCTGTTGCCCGCTGCCTTTGCCGACAACATCGTAGTCCACGCCGAACTGCCACGGGAAGTAGCGCGCCACGCCCGCTTGCAAGACGGCCTGGGTGATCTTTATCTGCGTGCCCGCCCCGCCGACAAAGCCGCTGCAGTTGATCACCGCGTCGAAGGAACGGAATAGCGCACTCAGCGCCTCCACGCCGTTTTGCTGCAGATCGCCTTCCACCACGGCGATGCCGAGCCGCGCCAGCGCATCCCGCCGCGCCCGGAGCGGGCCGTTGACGGCGCGGGCGGCCTCCGGCCGGAGCAGCACGCTGATTTTTAAAGATGGATATAGCCGAGCCTGCCGGCTCATCGCACGCAATACCGGCAGCCCCAGTTCACCGGCGCCGAGTATGAGCACGGTATTGATGGATGGATTTGTGGATTTCATGCTTGCCTCCTGTCTTGACACTGCGTCATCCTGACAGCTGACAAAAACGGGTTCAATTAGGTACACGCGTGATACCGGAGAGGAATATGACGAGCGATCGGGAAGCGCTGCTGCAATTTTCGCAGGCGTTCTGTGAAGCATTGAGCAACGACGATGAAGGGCTGAAGCGCGAGATCCTCGCACATGCGGGCAACCGTTGGTCGCTGGGGGTATTGCATATCCTGGGCACCCACGGGCCGCTGCGCCACGGCGAAATAAGCCGCCAATTAGCGGGCGTGACGCAGAGAATGCTGACGCGGACGCTGCGCCATCTCGAGCGGGATGGGTTGATATCGCGCTGCGATTATCAGGAAAAACTGCCCCGCGTGGTTTACACCATCACCGACGCGGGGGAAGAGATGCTGCTCAACATGCTGCCGCTCTGGTCGTGGATTATCGCCTCCGCCGACGCCTTCAGAGCGGCCCGCTCGCACTACGATGATCAAGAGCGAAACGCCATCGAGGGATGAACGCGGGCATCCCTGCCCGTGAGGCGGCGTTCAGCCGCCGCCCAGATAGGCCTTTCTCACCTCCGGATCGTTCAACAGCTCCTGGCCGCTGCCGGTGAGGCGGATCTGGCCGTTGACCATCACATAGCCGCGATCGGACAGTTTCAACGCGTGGTTGGCGTTCTGCTCCACCAGAAACAGCGTCATGCCGCTGCGGGTCAGCTCGCGCAGCACCCCGAAGATCTGCCGCACCACGATCGGCGCCAGCCCCAGGCTCGGCTCGTCCAACAGCAGCAGCTTCGGCCGGCTCATCAGCGCGCGGGCGATCGCCAGCATCTGCTGCTCGCCGCCGGACATGGTCATCGCCCGCTGGTTGCGCCGCTCCTTGAGGCGCGGAAACAGCTCGAACATGCGCGGCAAATCCTCCTCCAGGTAGCGATTGCCGACGGTGATGGTGCCCATCAACAGGTTCTCCTCCACGCTCATGTCCGGAAAGATGCGCCGCCCCTCCGGCGCCTGCGCGATGCCGCTGCTGGCAACAAAGTGCGTGGAGCGGCGGCTGATGTCCTCGCCGCCAAACAGGATCTGCCCGCCGGCGATGCGCGGCTGGCCGAAGATCGACATCAACAGCGTGGACTTGCCCGCGCCGTTGGCGCCGATCAGCGCCACCGTCTCCCCGGCGTTCACCTGCAGCGACACCTGGCGCAGCGCCTGGATCGGCCCGTAAAACACGTCCACTTCGCGAAATTCCAACATCGCTTCGCTCATCCCGCCAGCTCCTCTTCGTCCGCGCCCAGGTAGGCGGCGATCACCGCCTCGTTGTGCTGGATCTCTTGCGGCGTGCCGCGGGCGATCACATCGCCGTGATCGAGCACGATCACCCGATCGGAGATCTCCATTACCATGCCCATGTCATGCTCGATCAGCAGCACCGTGATGCCGTGATGCTGGCGCAGGAAGCGGATGATGCGGCTCAGCGCGGCCGTCTCCACCGGGTTCAGCCCGGCGGCCGGTTCGTCGAGGCAGATCATCTCCGGCGCGGTGCACATGGCGCGCGCGATCTCCAGCCGCCGCTGCTGGCCGTAGGACATCTCCCCCGCCAGCCGGTTGGCGCAGTCCGCCAGATCCACCACCTCCAACCAATAGAAGGCGTGATCGAGCGCGGCGCTTTCCGCCCGGCGGTAGCCCGGCGTATTCAGCACCCCGGCGATCAGGTTGCGGTTGCTCTGCATGTGCTGCGCCACCAGCAGGTTCTCCACCACCGACATTTCGCGGAACAGGCGGATATTCTGGAAGGTGCGCGCCAGCCCGGCGCGGTTGACCAGATGGGTGCCGCCGAACATCTTGTAATAGAGGCGCGAACCGAGCCGCTTCGGGCGTATCCAGTCGCCGGCGCGGAACTTCTGCCCCAGCACTTGGATCACGTCGGTCGGCCGCTTGTGGGTATTGAGCAGGATCGCACCGCCGCTGGCGCGGTAAAAGCCGGTCAGGCAATTGAACACCGTGGTCTTGCCGGCGCCGTTGGGGCCGATCAGGGCGGTGATGGAACCGCGCTCCACCTCCAGATTGACGTCGTTCAGCGCCTTGATGCCGCCAAAGCGCATCATCAGGTGTTCCACCCGCAAAATGGCGTCGCTCATGGCGCCACCCCCTTGCGTTCGGCGAAGCTGGATCGGCTGATGCGCACCAGCCCGCGCGGCCGCCAGATCATCATCGCCACCATCAGCACGCCAAACAGCAGCACCCGGTATTCGGCGAAGCTGCGCAGCAGCTCCGGCGCCACCGTCAGCACGAAGGCCGCCAGCACCACGCCGAGGGTGGAGCCCATGCCGCCCAGCACCACGATCGCCAGGATCAGGGCCGACTCGAAGAAGGTGAACGAAGTCGGGTTGACGAACCCCTGGTAAGTGGCGAAAAACACCCCCGCCAGCCCGGCGGTGGAGGCGCCGAGCATAAACGCCGACAGCTTCACCAGCACGTGATTCAGCCCCAAAGAACGGCAGGCGATCTCGTCCTCGCGCAGCGCCTCCCAGGCGCGGCCGATCGGCATGCGCGTCAGCCGGTGCTTGATGTACAGCACCAGCAGCACCACCAAAAACAGCATCGCGTAGATGAAGATGAACTTGAGGTTGGGATTGTAATCAATGCCGAGAAACTCGTGGATCGGCACCCCGCCGTCCTTGGCGCGCCGGCCGAACTCCAGACCGAACACCGTCGGCGCCGGCACCGAAATGCCGTTCGGCCCGCCGGTGAGCGACATCCAGTTGTTCAGCACCAGCCGGATGATCTCGCCGAACCCGAGCGTGACGATGGCGAGATAGTCGCCGTGCATACGCAGCACCGGAAAGCCCAGCAGCGCGCCGGCCAGCGCCGCCATCAGCGCCCCGAGCGGCAGCATCGCCCAAAAACCGAGCCCGAGATACTGGTAGCCCAATGCCAGCCCGTAGGCGCCGATGGCGTAAAACGCCACGTACCCCAGATCCAGCAGCCCCGCCAACCCGACCACGATATTCAGCCCCAGCCCGAGCAGCACATAGATCAGGCCGAGGATCGCCACCGTCAGCAGGTACTTGGTGGCGACGAACGGGAACAACAGCGCGATCGCCGCCATCAGCGGCAGGAACCAGCGCAGATTGGATTTATAGCCCAGCGGGCGCACGTAAACGCCGTCGTTGCCGCCGTCGAAGCGAGCCAGCACCTTGCGGCCCGGCGCGGTTTGCAGGAACAGGCTCAGCAACAGCCGCCCGGCCATCACCGCGACGATGATCCACACCAGCCGGCGCGGCTCGACGTTGAAGCTGTAGCCGTTCAGCACGATGCCGACGATCGGCCCGAACACGATCAGGGCGATCAGCCCGGCCAAAACGGCATCCAGCAGGCTGCGTTTAACGTCCAGCCCGCCGTTGATTACGGATTGCGACATGGCGTTCTCCTTAAACCTTGGCGACCAGCGGCCGGCCGAGCAGGCCCTGCGGGCGGAAGATCAGGATCGCCACCAGCAACCCGAAGGAGAACACGTCCTTGTAATCCGAATTCACCATGCCGGCGAACTGCGCCTCCGCGACCCCGAGCAGCAGCCCGCCGAGCATCGCGCCCGGCAGCGAACCGATGCCGCCCAGCACCGCGGCGGTGAAGGCCTTGATGCCGATGATAAAGCCGACGTAAAAATCGAAGGTGCCGTAGTTCATGGTGATCAGCACCCCGGCCAGCCCGGCCATGGCGGCGCCGATCACGAACACCAGCGAGATCACCCGATCGGTATTGATGCCGAGAATCGAGGCCATTTTGCGATCCTGCTGGGTGGCGCGGCAGATGCGCCCCAGCCGGGTGCGCTGAATGATGTAGGTGAGGATCGCCATGCCGAGCAGCGACGCCACCAGAATGAACACCTTGGTGTAGGTGATCTGCACCACGCCGCCGTCGAACTCCAGGCGGAACACGCCGCTCAGCAGCGTCGGGATGCCCTGCTGGCGCGGCCCCTGGCTGATCTGCGCATAGTTTTGCAGGATTAACGACATGCCGATGGCGGAGATCAGCGGCGCCAGGCGGGTGGAGTTGCGCAGCGGCCTGTAGGCGATGCGCTCGATCACCCAGCCGTACACCCCGGTGATGACGATGGTGAATACCAGCGTGCCGAGGATCAGCAGCGGGAACGAGTGCAGCCCGAAGAACGACAGCAGCGCCAGACCGATGGCGCACAGGTAGGCGGAGATCATGTACACCTCGCCGTGGGCGAAGTTGATCATGCCGATGATGCCGTAAACCATGGTGTAGCCGATGGCGATCAGGCCATACACCGCGCCGAGGGTCAGGCCGTTGATCAGCTGTTGCAGAAAGAATACATCCATAATGAGCAGTCTCGCCTGGTAAGGCCGCCAACGCAGTCCGACGCGGCCAAAGGTAGTCGCGGAACGGGCGCGCCAGGGCGGCGGCCCGTCGGTCATAGGGTCATAACTTCACGGTTCGGCCGTTTACAGCTGGTGATATTTGCCCTTGTCATCCCATTGATAGACCACGTAGTCCGAGACCTTCAGATCGCCCTTCTGATCCCAGGCTTTTTTGCCCATCACGGTGTCCACGTCGTGCGACTTCAGCCATTCGGCGGCCTTGGCGCTGTCTTTGCCGCCGGTGGCGTTGAAGGCGGCGGCGATCGCCTGGATCGAAGCGTAGGAGTAAAGGGTGTAGCCTTCCGGCTCAAAGCCGCTGGCGCGGAACTTGGCGATCACCGCCTTGCCTTCCGCGATCTGGCGCGGATCGTTGCCGAAGGTCATCAGCACGCCGTTGGTGTACTGCGGCCCGCCGGCGGCGGTCACCAGCTCTTCGGTCACCACGCAGTCGCCGGAGAAGAACTTGGCGGTCACGCCCTGCTCGCGCATCTGGCGCACCAGCGGCCCGGCTTCGGGATGGCAGCCGCCGAAGTAGACCACGTCAGGTTTGACCGAGGCGATCTTGGTCACCAGCGCGTTGAAGTCTTTCTCGCCGCGCGACAGCCCCTCATACAGCACCTCTTTAACCCCGCGCTTGTTCATCGCCGCCTTGGCGGCGTCCGCCAGCCCCTGGCCGTAGGTGTCTTTATCGTGGATCACCGCGATGCGTTTGGCCTTCAGGGTATCCAGCATGTAGTTGGTGGCGATGACGCCCTGCTGATCGTCGCGCCCGCACATGCGGAACATGGTCTTCATGCCGCGCTCGGTGATCTGCGGGTTGGTGGAGCCGGGGGTAATGGCGATGATGCCGGCCTCGTCATACACCTCGGAGGCGGGCATGGTGGATGAGGAACAGAAGTGGCCGACCACCGCCGAGACCTTGTCCTGATCCACCAGCCGGTTGGCGACCGCGACCGCCTGTTTCGGTTCGCAGGCGTCATCCCCCTGCACCAGTTTGATTTTTTCCCCTTTGATGCCGCCGGCGGCGTTGATGTCCGCCGCCGCCTGCGAAGCCCCGCGCCAATACTGATCGCCGTAAGTGGCGTTCGGCCCGGAGAACGGCCCGGCGACGCCGATGACGATATCGGCCTGCGCGGAAAACGCCGTACCTAAACAACCGATGAGCAAAGCAGCGAGCGGACTTTTTATCAATTTCGATGACATTGTTATCTTCCTCAGCACTGTTGTAGCGAAACGCCCTGGGGCGCGGATCAGTCACTTTATGTGTAGACGGGGAAAATAATTTTCTTGAGAGCGCAGTCGCATTCCCCAAAAATGGGTAAGCAAAAATCCAGCCATTGTGACGACGAATACATATTGTTTGCTTATTCATCCTACATATCAGTTGCGGCGCGGCGTGTGGCGGGGATAACAGGGGCTGAGCCGTACGGCCAAGATGGGAAGGTGCAGGATAGCGAGAGTGACCCTGCACCATCGCCGTGCAAAGGCGTGTGCAAGCGGCGTCAAAACGATTTGGGATGCAAAAATCAACGCATCGCGATGGAAAATGCCGAAAAACAGCGCAAGGTGCTCATTCCCTCAGCAAACGCGCTTTTTTTGCAGTTTAGCGCTTTGACAAACCCCAGGCGCCCCGCTATTATTCGCCCCGTTCACACGATTCCTCTGTAGTTCAGTCGGTAGAACGGCGGACTGTTAATCCGTATGTCACTGGTTCGAGTCCAGTCAGAGGAGCCATATATTTAGAGAAGCCCGCTTAAGGAAACTTAAGCGGGCTTTTTGCTTTAACGCTAAATGCATCGACAGGCAGCGTTACTCTGTGGCTATCGGCGCGTCATTCTCATCAATTTTTACCTTGCCCTGAATATCCGCAATCTTCTGCGCCAGACCCGCCACCTGCGCTTTGCTGTGCAGCAAGGTATAGGTCAGATCAAACTGCGCACTGGCGCCAGGCTGCAACTGCTTAACGCGTTTTTGTTCGCGCTCGACAGTGACCGGGTAGGCATAGCTGGTGCCCGGCTCAATCCCCGTTACATACCCCTGTTTTAACGTATCGGTATTCTTCCACAGCGTCAGGACGGGCAACTGGCGGGTATCGAACTGAATCGCCACCCCTTTGTCGCCCGCGTTATTGACCAGCGCCGCCAGTGTCTGATGATTCGGATCCGATAATGGCTTAATGTTAAAGACCATTTCATCGAACCCTTTGGTTGGACCGGCATAGGTTCCCCAGGTCTTCAGCCCGGCTTTGGCATAGTCGTTAAACGGACTGATGCTGGCCATCGGCGCCAGGAAGCGAGCGCCATTTTCCAGAATCGGCGCGCCGAAATTGCTGTGATAAATAATCTGGTAGTCATGGGGATAATCCGCCCGGTTGGTTAACACATCATGCAGGCGGAAACTGTTGCTGCCGGGCACATAGCGCAATTCGGTCAGGGTTTGCAGATCGGCTTTTTTGAATGTGCTCTCTTTGATCAGGCCGCGAACACGAATTTCATATGGCGCCGTATCCGCGACCTCAACCTCAACCCGCGAGGCCGGCGTATTGCCCGCTTTGCCGTGCAACGTGTAAATTTGCCCTCCTTCGGTCACTGGATGACCGGTCCACTCATAGCCACAACGCACCATCATCTCATTGAAACCTTCCAGCCAGCCGAGCCCATTGCGGCTTTCCAGGTTGATAAAGGCGGGGTTGACCACCTCTTTGACCGGGGAATCCCATCCCATTTTCGCGCCAAATCCTTCTGCCCGCAGGAGGTTCATGCCGCGGGTGGGACTCAGCGTGATGGTCAGGCCATCCTCGCTGCGGATAATCACGACTTTGCTGCCTTCTTGCTTACCGCCGTGCAATACCTTCTGCTCAATGCTGAACGTTTTATCCTTAATCTTCAGCGCCTCGCTCGAAATCTTCCAGTTTCCTTTCTCCACGCCATCTTCAGCGCTGGTCAGCACCCAACTCTGCGCCGCCGCCTGTCCTGAAATCAGGGCCGAAAACACCGCCATCACCCATGTCTTTTTCATTTCCCTTCCCCTTTAGCTGAATCGATTTTTTATAAACAAGGGAAAATCTACTGTTAAGCAGGTTAAAGAAATGTGATGAGCTTCACCGGGTGAGTATTTGAAGAAATAGTGCGACAAAAATACGAATTTCATCGCAGTTTTAATGAAAGACGTTGAGTTTTTGCACATGAAACGAGCTACTTATCAACATAATTTGTATCGTTTCAGCTAAGGAGCAAGGAGACAGTTACGGGCAAGCAAGACATCGCGAAGGGAGTGCGGGTGGCTTGTTTAACGCTATCCGGCCCAAACGAAAGTGCTCAGACAGCCTGCCCGTCTTGAGCCTCGTTGCTTTCACGGCCGCCTGCTTGTGTCAAAGCACAAAGCCCGCACCGGGGAATCTGAGCGTGCTTTGTGCCTTTCTGCCGTTAGCGCTTACAGCACAAACTCGTAGTGAGAGCCGTCCGGCAGTTCAATGTCCAGGCGCAGTTTGCCGCCGGCCGCCTCAACATAGCGTTTAAGCGAAGACAGTTTCAGATCGCGGCCAGGTTTTTCCATCACGGCAACGGTCGGCTGCCTGATCCCCAGCGCCTGCGCCATTTCAACCTGCGTTTTCTGTACTTTTTCACGCAGCTCGGCAAGGTGAATGTTCAGCATGATGTCCGCCGCCAGCGCCTGCGCTTTGGCCACGACCTCGGGCTTTTCATCCGCAATAAGCTGTTCCAACGTTCTGCCCATCGCGTCACTCCTTCTCGTTTAATGTGTTCAGCCAGTTCGTGAATTCCCGATCGGCAACCTGGATCATCCCATCGTAAAAACGCTTTTCATTACCGGCTTTATTGCCCGCGCAAAGCACAATGCCAATACGGTACGGATCGAAAGCGAAGAATGCCCGCAACGGTTCGCCTCGGCACTGAATGCGCAACTCTTTCATATTGCTGTAACGTGAGCCTTTAACCGTATCGGCATAGGGTCTGGGCAACCCCGGCCCCTTTTCCCGCAGGACCATCAATGCGGCAAGTACGCCGGCCCGATCGGCATCGCTGAGTGATCTGAACCAATGATCAAATGCATCCGTTGTTTTAATTTCCCACACGGGACCTCCCTAAAATATAGATCAGTAACTATATAGATGTAAAGCTATAGCAGAGAGGCGCTGGGATAGCATGCAAAGGCATGCGTGGATACTGCAAGGCTGAACGTACATCCACGCATTTTGCAAACGCAGTGCGAGGCATTCACCTTTTTACGCGCGGTATCGAACAATCGTTCAGAGGCACGGAACGTTTCCCCGCCGCCCCTTTATGAACCCTGTCACAAAAAGCGCATAACGTTTTCGACGTTCTACGCAGCGGGCGGTGAGCGGCAAACTTGTTAACGCCACGTTACATCGGGTTAGGCAACATTGTTAACGCCGATTGATGCGCCAAACGCATCGCGCCATGCGTTTATTGCGCTTATTTACTTTATTTTCCTGAGCGAGTCTTCAGCAACAGGCGCGGCGTCAGGCGCCAATAACAAACTGGAGATAAAGATGCATTCCTCTACCTCACCCATGACTCCCCGGGCCAGAGCCGGCGCGATATTGCGCGTCACCTCCGGCAACTTTTTAGAGCAGTTCGATTTTTTCCTGTTCGGCTTTTACGCCACCTACATCGCACACACCTTTTTTCCGGCCAGCAGCGAGTTCGCCTCACTGATGATGACCTTTGCGGTGTTCGGCGCGGGCTTTTTGATGCGCCCGATCGGCGCCATCGTGCTGGGCGCTTACATCGATAAAGTCGGCCGCCGCAAAGGGCTGATCGTGACCCTGTCGATCATGGCCGCGGGCACCTTCCTGATTGTGCTGATCCCCTCTTACCACAGCATCGGGCTTTGGGCGCCGCTGCTGGTGCTGTGCGGGCGCCTGTTGCAAGGCTTCTCGGCGGGTGCGGAGCTGGGCGGCGTGTCCGTCTATCTGGCCGAAATCGCCACGCCGGGCCGTAAAGGCTTCTACACCAGTTGGCAGTCCGGCAGCCAGCAGGTGGCGATTATGGTGGCGGCGGCAATGGGCTTCGCGCTCAATGCGGCGTTGGAAGAAAGCGCCATTCGCGAATGGGGCTGGCGCATTCCTTTCCTGTTCGGCTGCCTGATCGTTCCCTTCATCTTCCTCCTGCGCCGCAAGCTGGAAGAAACGCAGGAGTTTACCGCCCGCCGTCACCACCTGGCGATGCGCGACGTGTTTAAAACCCTGCTGAAAAATTGGCCGGTGGTGATCGCCGGCATGCTGATGGTCGCCATGACCACCACCGCGTTTTATCTGATCACCGTCTATGCGCCGACCTTCGGCAAAAAGGTGCTGCTGCTCAGCGCTTCCGACAGCTTGCTGGTCACCCTGCTGGTGGCGATCTCCAACTTCATCTGGCTGCCCATCGGCGGCGCGCTGTCGGACCGCTTCGGCCGCAAACCGGTGCTGGTCGCCATGACGCTGCTGACGCTGGCCACCGCCTACCCGGCGCTGAGCCTGCTCGCCGCCGCCCCCAGCTTCGGCATGATGCTGGCCGTGCTGCTGTGGCTATCCTTCATTTACGGCCTCTATAACGGCGCCATGATCCCGGCCCTGACGGAGATCATGCCAACGGAAGTGCGGGTGGCCGGGTTCTCGCTGGCCTACAGCCTGGCGACGGCGGTGTTCGGCGGCTTTACGCCGGTGATCTCCACCGCCCTGATCGAATACACCGGCGATAAGGCTTCACCGGGCTATTGGATGAGCTTCGCCGCGCTGTGCGCCTTGCTGGCGACGCTGTATCTGTATCGCCGCATCGCCATGCCGCTGCAAACCGCACGCTAACCCGCAATCGCAACAGGGAATCATGTCATGCAGAAACTCACTCGTTCGATCCTCGCCGCGCTGGTGTGCGCCTCCTGCAGTACGGCGGCGCTGGCCAAAGACGTGACCGTGATGATCTCCGGCGGCTTCAAAGCCGCGCTGGAAAAACTGGCTCCGGAATATGAAACCCAAAGCGGCGACAAAATCATTCTGGTGTCCGGCCCCTCGATGGGTAAAACGCCGCAGGCGATCCCCGCGCGGCTGGCGCGTGGAGAGCAAGCCGATGTGGTAATCATGGTGGGCGACGCGCTGGCCCAACTGGACAAAGGCGGCTGGATCCAGCCGGGTTCGCGCGTGGAGCTGGCCGACTCGCCGATCGGCATGGTGGTGAAACAGGGCGCGCCCAAACCGGCGATAAAAACGGATGCCGAGCTGCGCAATGTCTTGCTGCAAGCTGACTCTTTCGCCTATTCCGACAGCGCCAGCGGCCGCTACGTCAGCGGCCAACTGTTCAAAAAGCTCGGCATCGAGGAACAGGTGAAAGGAAAGGCGCATAAGGTTGAGCGCATCCCGGTGGCCTCTGAAGTGGCGCAAGGGAAATACGCGCTGGGCTTCCAGCAGGTCAGCGAATTGCTGCCCGTGGCGGGCGTCACCTTTATCGGCGAGCTGCCGGAAAACGTGCAGTACATCACCCGCTTCGCCGGCGCGGTGACCGCTAAGGCGGAGCACCGCCGCGAAGGCAAAGCGCTGCTGAACTTCCTCGCCTCCTCTCAGGCGCAGCCGACCATTCGCACGACCGGCATGCGAACCGTGCCGGCGCAGCAGCCGGTCAGGCAGAGTGATACTGTTCAGTAATCAGCTTTTCCAGCTCGGCGGCGACAAAAGACTGCATGCGGCCGCGGCGCCGGATCAGACCGACGGTGCGTTTCACCACCGGATCAACCAGCGACACCGACGTCAACACCGAATGTTCTGAAGCGGGCATCGACATGGCGGGCACGGCGGCAATGCCGATGCCCGCCTCAACCATGCCCAGCATGGTTGTCACATGGCGAGTTTCACACACGCTGGGGCGTTCCGGCACGAGGTGTTCCAGGCGCTGATCGAGCAGATTGCGATTGCCGGAGGTTTTATCCAGCGAGACGTAATCCTGCTGATAAAATTCCCGCCAGGTGAGGCTCTTTTTACCGGCGAGCGGATGGTCACGTCGGCAGGCGGCCACGTAGACGTCCCCCACCAGCGGCACAAATTCAAGATTAGGCTGCAGCCGCCCGGCAAAGCAGATGCCGAAATCGGCCTGGCCGCCGGTGACCGCCTCAATCACATTGCCTGCGCTGCCGTCGATCAGCTTGACGCGCACGCGCGGATAGCGCAGCCGGAAACGGCGTATCACGTCGGGCATGAAATAGTAGGCCGCCGAGGGCACCGTGGCGACGGTAACCAGCCCCACCCGCTCTTGACTGACCTTATCGATATCGGCCATCACCGCTTCGACGTTCATCAGCAACTGCTCAGAACGTTCGGCAAAGGCCTGCCCGTACAGCGTCAAGGTCACGCGCCGGGTGGTGCGATCGAACAGTTTGATGCCCAGCGCGTTTTCCAGTTTCTCAATCCTGCGGCTCAATGCCGACTGCGACAGGCAGATAGACTCTGCGGCCAGCCGAAAATTGCCGTACTCCACCAGCGCGCGAAACGCATAGAGATCGTTGAGATCAAAATTCACGGGCATAACGACCAACTCTCCTTGCTGAAAATGGCAGAAGACGCAAAACAGCGATGATAACCGCTTATATCGCCACGTTCACCGACTGGGTGGTTGAACCACCAAAGCCCCTATCGCCCCAGCAGCACCATTCCCCAAATAATGATAGTCATCACCACGGCCACCAGCTGCGCTGCGCCGCCCAAATCTTTGGCGCGTTTGGATAACGGATGTAATTCCAGCGAAATGCGATCGACCACGGTTTCAATCGCCGTATTAAGCAGCTCAACCACCAATAGCAGAAAACTGCAGGTGATTAATAACAGCCTTTCTATATTTGTAATATCTAAACCAAATGTAACAACCAGTAAAATGGCGTTAATAACCAATAATTGGCGGAACGCATCTTCGGTAAGCACAGCATCAATAAACCCGGCCCAGGAATTCCTAATGCTGTAGGTTAATCGGCTTATTCCTTTTTTCTTTTCCACAGGCATACAATCAGCTCTCGTCAAAACTGCGACAGTCACTCGCAAATAAATCACGCAACGTGAATTTATCTCGAGTTTATTAATTAAAAACCTTAACCGTTCTCTTTCCGGAGACGATGCATTCACTCACTCGCCGTCCCCCTGCTCCTGAAACGCCACCGCCCGAAAATGCCCTGGCGCGGTTATTATTCTGGGAGCGTAAAAAGGGGACGCGATATCAGCCGCTTAAAGCGTTTTCTCGTACAAGCGGTAACGCTTGTACGGCACCGCGCCGATGCGTTCTAAAATCGTCCGCATGCCGGTATTGGTTTCCAGGATCCACGACATTTCCAGCGCGTCGATATTGCGCTTCGCGAAAGGCTCGCGCAGCGCCTCAATCAGCAGCAGCGCAATAATGGGCCCGATGCGGCTGAATTGATATTCCTGGCGTACGCCCATCAACGGCACGCGCGCGGTGCGCACGCCGCTGACTTTCAGGCGCCACAATAGCTTCGCCCAGCCGAACGGCAATAAACGCCCCTGCAGATCGGCAATCGCTTCGTTAATGTTCGGCAGACCGACGATAAAGGCGCAGGGGGCGCCATCCACCTCGGCGATATGGATCATATCGTCGGGCACCAGGAACTTCAGCTGATCCCCCATGGTGGCGAACTCGTGCTCGGTGAACGGGACAAACCCCCAGTTATGTTGCCACCCGGAGTTGAACACCTCGCGCAGCACCTGCATCTCCTCGCGAAAGCGCTTGCGATTGAGACGGCGGACGGTCACCTTTTTACGCACCTGATCCATCATCCGGGTTAACGACGGCGAAAAATGCAGGTCGGTTCTTTTCATCCAATAGGCAAGCAAATCAATCCCTTCACTGTAGCCCTGCTGCGCTATCTGGGCCGCGTAGTAAGGTTTCGCGTGCGTCATCAGGGCGGAAGGCGGGGTATCGAACCCTTCGACCAACAGGCCGCTTTCCTGATTGATATTGAGGCTGAATGGCCCGGTGATTTTACGCGCGCCTTTCGACCTCAGCCACTCCTCCGCTACCGTGAATAAGGTGCTGAACACGGCGGGATCGTCAACGGCGTCAATCATGCCGAAATGGCCGGTATCCTCACCATGCAGCTCCCGGTGCAGAGAATCGATTTGCGCAGTGATGCGTCCAACCACTTTGCCCTGTTTTTTGGCCACCCATGCCTGCCATTCAATATGGTCGGTCCCGGGATTCTTCTTTGACAGGTGCTCTTCGCGCTCTACATGCAGCGGCTCAATCCAGTTCGGATCATCGCGAAACAGTTGCGAGGGGAAAGCAATAAATTCTTTAAGTTCGCGTTTATCCAGAACTTTCTCAATACGGATCATAAATAGCCTTACGTTTTAATAAAATAATTAAATAAGCACGCGACAACGCCTTTAGCATTTTTTATGCTGTTGCCTTTTATTGAATTGTGTATTGCCTCCGGCTCACTGATAAGAAAAACCGAATATTCCCCCTCGGCGAATCAGCAACGTGTTGCCTGACATTCACCCTGTGATGTCCATAATTGATAAAAAAAGGAAACAGAAAGCGGCGCAGCCAGGCTACGCTAATAGTGCTCTTTTATTATTTCGTGCTGTTATGGTAAAAGAAACTCGCCGCTTTTAGTGTACCGACTTTAATCAGGAGGTGCGCCGCCATTTTTACCACTTAATGCTATTTTTAAGATTAGCCTTAAATGAATCGTTCACTTTTGAATTTCTTGCGGCATACTGTTTAGGAAGTGTTTAAGTTCCAAGATAGCCATGCATGAGGTCATAACCTATGAGCCGACAGTTATTTCCTGCCCGACAGATGCAGACTAAAGAACGGCGAAGTCCGGATATTACAATAGTCTCTCATATCTCGCCAGGGTGCCGCTCAAGGCTGATGACTCGGGCTACTTACGCTCTGCCCGGTTAATAACCGGCATGCCGCTCGAGCACGGCAATATACGCTGTTCGCGGAATGAAGATGGTTGAATAACAAACTTATTCAAAACCTATTCATAGTAAAACATCAATTACCTCGCCAAGAGTGATTTCTCTCTTTTGGTGATTTTTAATCTATGGCTAAGTTTGTCTATGTCTGAAACAAGTTCCGTTCATTCTCTTCCCATGCGCTATGCGGACTTCCCCACGTTAGTGGACGCGTTGGATTACGCGGCACTCGGTAATACGGGAATGAATTTTTACGACCGTCGCAATCAACTCGTGACCGTTCTCGACTATCGCACGCTGCAGCAAAAAGCGATCGCGGGCGCGCGGCGTTTATTGTCCCTGAAGCTCAAGAAAGGCGATCGCGTGGCGCTTATCGCCGAAACCAGCCCGGGCTTCGTCGAAGCCTTTTTCGCTTGCCAATATGCCGGCCTGGTGGCGGTGCCGTTGGCGATCCCGATGGGCGTTGGCCAGCGCGACTCCTACACCGCCAAACTGAAAGGGCTGATCGCCAGCTGCAACCCCGCGGCGATCGTCAGCAGCGAAGAGTGGACACCGCTCATCGCGTCGGCCACGGAAAACACGTCGGCGATGCACATCCTCAGCGACGCGGACTTTAACGCCTTGCCAGAACCGGAAATCGCGTTGCCGGCGCCTTCGCCCGACGATATCGCCTATCTCCAATACACCTCGGGCAGCACCCGCTTTCCGCGCGGCGTGATCATTACCCAGCGGGCGGCCATGGCGAACCTGAACGCGATCAGTCGCGACGGGATCAAGTTGCGCGCCGGCGACCGCTGCGTTTCGTGGCTGCCCTTCTATCACGATATGGGCCTGGTCGGTTTCCTGCTTACGCCGGTGGCGACCCAGCTGTCCGTCGACTACCTGCGCACGCAAGATTTCGCCATGCGCCCGATGCAGTGGCTGAAACTGATCGCCAAGAATCGCGGCACGGTGTCCGTCGCCCCGCCGTTCGGCTACGATCTGTGTCTGCGCCGCAGCAACGCCAAAGAGCTGGCCGATCTGGATCTTTCCAGCTGGCGGGTTGCGGGCGTGGGCGCCGAGCCGATCCCGGCCGAGCTGCTCGCCCAGTTTGGCGAACACTTCAGCAGCATCAACTTCGACAGCAAAGCCTTCATGCCGTGCTACGGCCTGGCCGAGAACACCCTGGCGGTGAGTTTTTCCGACCCCTGCTCCGGCCCGCAAACCAACGCGGTCGACCGCGATATTTTGGAGTACGAGGGTAAAGCGGTCGCGCCGGGCAAGAAGACCCGCGCCGTCTCGACCTTCGTCAACTGCGGCCGTGCGCTGCCCGGCCATCGCATCGAGATCCGCAGCGAAACCGGGCAACCGCTGCCGGAGCGCCAGGTCGGCCATATCACGATATCCGGCCCCAGCCTGATGAACGGCTATTTCTGCGACGATGAATCCCAGCAGCAGATCCAGGTGACCGGCTGGATGGACACCGGCGATCTCGGCTATCTGCTGGACGGCTATCTGTACGTCACCGGCCGCAAGAAGGATTTGATCATCATTCGCGGCCGTAATATCTGGCCGCAGGATATTGAGTACGTCGCGGAATCCGAACCGGAAATCCGTTCCGGCGATGCGATTGCCTTCGTGACCGAAGAACACGACGAAGCGGCCAGGATCATTTTGCAGATCCAGTGCCGAGTCAGTTCGGAAGAGCGCCGTGAACAAATCGTGCATTCGCTGAGCGCGCGCATTCAAAGCGAGTTCGGCATCGCGGTGGACATCGAGCTGCTGCCGCCGCACAGCATTCCCCGCACGTCGTCGGGCAAACCCGCGCGCGCGGAGGCCAAGAAACGCTGGCTGAGCGCTTCGCTCTACCCGCAAATGCCGCAGCTGGCCGGTTTCGCGCAATGAGCGGCACCGTGGCAGTGACGGGCGCGACCGGCTTTATCGGCCGGCATATCGTCCAGGAACTGCTGGCGCAAGGGTTTAGCGTGCGCGCCCTGACGCGGCAAGCCGGGAAAGCCGCCGTAGACAACCTGCAGTGGATCCCCGGCGCGCTGGAAGATCGGCCCTCGCTCACCGAACTGGTGCGCGGCGCGGAGTGCGTCGTGCATTGTGCGGGCCAGGTGCGCGGGCATGCGGAAGCGGTGTTCACCCGCTGCAACGTCACCGGCAGCCTGAATTTGATGCAGGCGGCCAAACAGAACGGCCGCTGCAATCGCTTCTTGTTCATGTCGTCGCTGGCGGCCCGCCATCCGGCGCTGTCCTGGTACGCCCATTCAAAACAGGCCGCCGAGCAGCAACTCATCGCCGCCACGGGCGATATCGCGCTGGGGATTTTCCGCCCGACGGCGGTTTACGGGCCCGGCGATAAAGAGCTGAAACCGCTGTTCAACGGCCTGCTGCGCGGCGTGCTGCCCCGGCTGGGCGCGCCTGACGCCAGGCTCTCTTTTCTGCACGTGAGCGATTTGGCAAAGGCGGTCAGCCAATGGGTGCAGACCGAACCCGCGCAGCCGAATATTTACGAACTGTGCGACGGCGTGGCCGAAGGCTATAACTGGCTGCGCCTGCGGGACATCGGCGCCGCCGTGCGTCACGGGCCGGTGCGCCTGGTGGGCATTCCGCTGCCGCTGCTGAAAGCCCTGGCGGATATCAGCGTGGTGTGGAACCGCCTGGTAAAACAAGAGCCGATGCTGACGCGCAGCAAAATACGCGAATTAACGCATCGCGACTGGTCCGCCAATAATCAGGCGCTGTCGCAACAGATTAATTGGTTTCCACAGGTGAGTTTGGAACGCGCGCTGCGTGAAGGGCTGTTTTAATTATTCCAAGTAGAGGTGTGTCAACGTTCTTATGCTAAATCGCGATGCTGTAATGGATTATATCCTGACGTGTTTGCAAGGTATCGTCGAAGGCGGAGTGGAAATAAAACCTGATAGCGATCTCGTCAATGATCTTGGCCTGGAATCCATCAGAGTCTTGGATCTGCTGATGATGCTGGAAGATGAATTAGATATCTCCATTCCTATCAATATATTGCTTGATGTCAGAACGCCTGAGCAACTGCTTGACGCGCTGCGCCCTTATCTGGAGAAAAACCATGGGTCTGTATGATAAGTTTGCGCGGCTCGCCAATGACCGTGAACAATTTCAAACGTCCGGTCTGAATCCGTTCGGCACCTGTATCGACGAAGTGTATTCCGCCACCCAGGGGCGCATCGGCGCTCAAAAGATTGTCCTCGCCGGCACCAATAATTACCTTGGCCTGACGTTCGATGCGCAGGCGATCGCCGCCGGCCAGGCGGCTCTGGCCGCGCTCGGCACCGGCACCACCGGCTCGCGCATGGCGAACGGCAGTTACGGATCGCACCTGACGCTGGAACGGGAGCTGGCGGAATTCTTCGATCGCCCAAGCGCCATCGTGTTCTCCACCGGCTATACCGCCAACCTGGGCGTTATCAGCACGCTGGCGGGGCCGGGCGCCGTGGTGCTGATCGACGCGGACAGCCACGCGAGCATTTACGACGCCTGCGCCCTCGGCGGCGCGGAAATTATTCGCTTCCGCCACAATGACGCCGCCGATCTGGAGCGCCGCATGGTGCGCCTGGGCGAACGCGCCCGCGAAGCGATCATTATCGTGGAAGGCATCTACAGCATGCTGGGCGACGTCGCCCCGCTGGTGGAAATCGTCGACATCAAGCGGCGATTGGGCGGGTATCTGCTGGTGGACGAAGCGCACTCCTTCGGCGTAATGGGCGAGCGCGGCCGCGGCCTGGCCGAAGCGCTAGGCGTCGAGCAAGATGTGGATATCATCCTGGGCACCTTCAGCAAAAGCCTGGCTTCGATCGGCGGTTTCGCCGTCGGCGGCAAGGGGATGGACGTGCTGCGCTACAGCAGCCGGCCGTATATTTTTACCGCTTCGCCGTCGCCGTCCAGCATCGCTTCGGTGCGCACGGCGCTGCAAAAAATCGCCCGCCATCCCGAGCTGCGGGAAAAACTGTGGAGCAATGCGCACCGTCTGTACCACGGCCTCGCCGAGCTGGGCTATACCCTGGGGCCGCGCATCAGCCCGGTGGTGCCGGTCATGATCGGTTCAAAGGAAGAAGGGTTGCGTTTCTGGCGCGAGCTGATCGCCCACGGCGTCTATGTGAACCTGGTGCTGCCACCGGCCGCGCCGGCGGGCGTGACCCTGCTGCGCTGCAGCGTCAATGCCGCGCACAGTGATGAAGAAATCGACACCATCGTGCGCGCCTTTGCGGCGCTGAAAAAATAAAGCCTTTCCTTCTCGGCCGCGGCGGCGGTGCCGAAAATGGCCTCGCCGCCCTGCCGAACCGATGCGCGCCTCAGTGCGCAGCCGTTGATACCCCATCAGCCGAATAGCGATACCCCTGCGCCGCCATAAATTCCGCGATGGCTTTTTCCGCCGCCGAAAGCACCTCTTCGATCGGCCGATCGGCATCGAGATCCACGATGTCGGCGCCTTCGAACGTCAATAGCGGCGTGACGGCGATCTTCTTCTCCAGCGCCGCTTTGCGGTGATCGGGTTTGCGCGCGCAGGCCACGTCCAGACTGACATTCAGCTTGAGCACCAGATCCGGTTTTTGCCCCGCCATCCATTGAAACGCCGCCCGTTCACGCGCCGCCAGCCAACGGACGAAACGGCTGCCTTCAACGTCGACGGGAAAAACCGTGCCGTCGTAAGCGCCAGGGATCTGCGCCTGCGGAAAACGGTCGGTCAACACGATGAACCCTTGCCGGCGATACGCCAGCATGCGGCGAAAACGCAGCAGCCGCCGCCCCACGAAAGCGATGATCACCGCCGACGGCAACAGGCCAATCCGGGATTTTTTCGTTTTGACTTTTTTGGTATTGCTCTCGATAGCCTTGCCCACCGAGCGCCCGAGCAACGGCAATTTCGCCGCCGCGCGCCCGACGTTGCCCGCCTGTTTGCCCAGATGCACCTGCACCGCCGGGCCATAATGTTTCACATACTCGATCAGATGTTCACAAACGGTGGACTTACCCGATCCGTCGCTGCCGATAACCGCAATCAGCGGCGGAAATTTTGCACTCATAATAAGACTCTCTTTCAATACACCAGAAACGGCGTGCCATATTTGAAGCGAACGATCGCTTATCATTGCCGCGGTGGCTGCGTGAAAAAAAATTTGCCATACGCAGCGCCAAAAAGCACAAAAGATTAAGCGAAAATTGAAAACCTCTGCTCTTTTTTCGTCGTGAGCCATGCCGAGAATTAACATAAAAAGCGAAACCGGCCCACGCACGAACAATTAGCACAAAATAACAAGAACAAACGCCATGAATATCAATTCAAATAACGAAAAAGAATACCGATCTCATTATTTTATCGCAGCAAAGCACAATAAATATCTTGAACCCAAGGCGTATTGGAATACAATAGTTTTTTTCGCATTGGATCAATTATTGTGAGTCAGCAGATAAGACCTTCATCTGATCGCTCGCCCGTGCGCGTAATAGCGATAACCGGCTGTGACGGCTCGGGAAAATCCACGTTAGCCGCCAGCCTGGTCAACGCGTTATCGGCACAAGAACCTGCCGAACTGCTGTATCTCGGCCAGTCTTCCGGGCGTATTGGCGAATGGATCAGTTCGCTGCCGATTATTGGCGCGCCCTTCGGGCGTTATTTGCTGAAGAAATCGGAACGCGTGCATGAGCGCCCTTCCACACCGCCGGATAATGCCACGGCGCTGGTGATATTTTTACTCTCCTATTGGCGCGTTTATAAATTCCGTCGCATGCTGAAGAAAAGCCGCAGCGGCGCATTACTGATCACCGATCGTTATCCGCAAGCCGAAGTGGCGGGGTTTCGTTTCGATGGCCCGCAGCTGGCGAAAACCGCCGGCGGCAATCGCTGGATCCGCTGGCTGAGAAAGCGCGAACAAAACCTGTACCAATGGATGGCGTCTTATCAGCCCTTATTATTAATTCGGCTGGATATTGACGAACAAACGGCCTATTCACGCAAACCCGATCACTCGCTGGCGGCGTTGCGTGAAAAGATCGCCGTCATCCCGCACCTGACGTTTAACGGCGCTAACATATTGGATTTAGACGGCCGCGAACCCGCCGACCGTATTTTCGACGCATCGCTGCGCGCCGTTAAAATATCGCTGAGGGCCGCCAATGCCTAGCCGACAAATAACCTTTTCGTACCGAAACAGATGAAAAAAAATAAACTCACCGCCGAACAGGATACCTCTCCCGTCTGCATCACCGGGCTGATTGCCGTGGTGGGCAGCGACGGCACGGGCAAGTCCACGCTGACCGCCGACCTGGTGAAAAACCTGCAGCAACATCGCCCCACGGAGCGGCGCTATTTGGGGCTGATCTCCGGCGAAGACGGCGACAAAATCAAAAAGTTGCCGTTCATCGGCGTGTGGCTGGAACGGCGCCTGGCGGCGAAATCCGACAAAACCCAGCGCATGAGCAACAGGCCGCCGGCGCTGTGGGCGGCGCTGATCATGTACGGCTTTTCGCTGTGGCGCGCATCCAACCTGCGCAAGGTGCGGCGGCTGGCGCAGAGCGGCGTTCTGGTGATCAGCGATCGCTACCCGCAGGCGGAAATCTCAGGTTTTTACTACGATGGGCCCGGCATCGGCGTGGAACGCGCAAAAGGGTGGCTATTAAGCCGCCTGGCGGCGCGCGAACGCCGTTTATATCAACGCATGGCCGTCTATCGGCCGGCGCTGATCATTCGTCTTGATATCGACGTCGATACGGCCTTTTCCCGCAAGCCCGATCACAGTTACGAAGAGCTGAAAGACAAGATCGCCGCCATGGTGCGCCTGCAATACAACGGCTCGCGCATCATCGAACTGGACGCCAGAGCCCCTTACGACGAGGTGCTGAGCAATGCGCTCAACGCCATTTCCGCCGTGGTGAACCCCGCGAAGCGCCCGCAGAGCGATCTCGGGCAACCCGGCGAGAACGCCGGTAAAGAAACTCAGGTTTATTAAACGAATACAGGGCAAGCGCATGACTGCGGAACACAAAATGCAGCAAAACAACGATAACGGCTGGTTTGGGCTATGAAACGGTGGTTTTCCGACGGCGCGTTTCGTTCCATTTTACGTAATGCCGCCTACCTGGGCTCCGGCAGCGTCGCCAGCGCGCTGCTCGGCCTGCTGGCGCTCTCCTGCGCCGGTAAAGGCATGTCGCCTGAAATGTTCGGCGTGCTGGTGGTGATCCAGGCCTATACCAAAGCGGTCAGCGATTTCATCAAATTCCAGACCTGGCAGTTTGTGGTGCAATTCGGCACTCCGGCGCTGGAGCATCAAAATACCGGGCGCTTCCGCGACGTCGTCGCCTTCTCCTTCGGCCTGGATATCGCCAGCGGCGTCATCGCCGTGCTGGGCGGCATGATCATGCTGCCGTTCTTGTCTCACGCCCTGGGGCTGGACAGCGAAAGCTTCTGGCTCGCCATGCTGTACTGCACCCTGATCCCATCGATGACCTCGTCCACGCCGACCGGCGTGCTGCGCGCCTTCAACCGCTTCGATCTCATCGCCATCCAGCAGGCGATCAAGCCGTTCCTGCAGGCGGTGGGCAGCGTCATCTCCTATTATTTCGATCTGGGGTTCCCCGGCTTTATCGTCACCTGGTACGCCTCGAACCTGATCGGCGGCACGCTGTTTTGGTGGTTCACTGCGCGCGAACTGCGCCGCCGCGATATCCACGGCGCGCTGAGGCCGCGCCTGTTCAACGTCGCGCGCCGCATCGAGGGCGCCTGGAACTTCGTCTGGACCACCAACATCGCCCATACCATCTGGGCCGCGCGCAACTCCTGCACCACCGTGCTGGTGGGCGTGGTGCTCGGGCCGGCCGCCGCCGGGCTGTTCAAGATCGCCATGACCTTCTTCGATGCGACGGGCACCCCGGCCAAGCTGCTGGAGAAAAGCTTCTATCCCGAGATCATGCGCCTGGATCCGCGCACCAAGACCCCGTGGCTGCTCGGCCTGCGCTCCTCGCTGCTGGCCGGCGGCATCGGCCTGGCCGTCGCGGTGTTGATGTTGCTGGTGGGCAAGCCGCTTATTTCCGCGGTCTTCGGGCAGCAATACCTGGAAGCCTATGACCTGATTCAAATCATGCTGGGCGCGATCATCGTCTCCATGATGGGCTTCCCGCAGGAATCCTTACTGTTTATGGCGGGCAAGCAGCGCGCTTTCCTGATCGCGCAGGCGACGGCCTCGGCGGCCTACATTGCGCTGCTGGTGTCGATGGCGTATGCCTTCGGCGTGCAGGGCGCCGCCTTCGCTTATTTACTTGGGCAATGTTTAGACGTTCTGTTATCCCTGATACCGACGATCGGCGCCTACCGCAATCGCTTTATGTTGGGGCTGAATGTGCCCAAAGAGAGTAATCAATGACCGCTAGCAATAATTGGAAAAAGTTCTCCGCCGAAACCACCCAGGCGCTGTTTGTCGCGGTGGAAGAGGACGACCTGGTTGAGGCGAATATCAGCCTGCCGCAGCAGATCGATCTGGAATGCTCCCCCGAGAGCATTCGGGACAACTACGCGCTGTGCCTGCAGTTTTGGGAAGACGGCTTTTCCCGCCGCGAGCTGCTGCAATTGGTGAACGGTTTCCTGCAAGACCCGCAGTTGGCGGCGGCGACCCGCATGCGCTACAAATATATCCGCGCCCGCTATAAGCACCTGCGCTTCGCCCAGCAGCTGTACGGCGCCCCCCACCGCGCCAACCGCCTGTTCCACACCACCACCGTGGTGCTCGGCCATTTTCAGGACGCGTTTCGCAACGGCAACCAGAAGAACCTGACGCTGTACGGCAACCTGCTGCGGCTGCTGCTCAGCAAGCCGGTGTGGTCTTACGTGCGCTATGCGCTGCGCCACACCCGGCTGGAAAGCGCACAGGGCTTTATCACCTACCGTCAGGAGCAAATGCGCCAGCTGCAAACGCTGATCGCCGGCCCGGCGCTGACCGGGCATCAGTTCCATGACGTGCGCAAAATCGTCAGCCGCCAGGTCTCGTTCTACGACACGCTGAGATCGATCGATCCCGACAACCGCGAGGCCCGGCAGATCTCGCGCTTCCTGGCGGCGATTAACGGCCTGATGGGTGACCGGCATGACGTGATGGTGGCGGACAAGCTGGCCGGCGGCGATATCTATGATCGGCCGGCGATCCTGGATATCGACATCCGCCAGCGCCTGGAGCTGCTGCTGGCGCGCTTTCCCCTGTCGTTTTCCCAGCCGGCCATCGCGGCGGGCAGATAAGCGCATTGCCCGTAGCCATGATGACGTTACCTCGCTTGCTGGCCCTCGCCCTGCTGCTGACGCCGCTGGCGGCATCCGCGCATAACTTCGTGCATGGCCGGCCGGTGGCGCCGATCGCCATCGCCGATCGCGGCGAGCTGCTGCTGCGCAACGGCGATTTCAGTTACCGGCCGTGGAACAGCGCAAAACTGGCGGGCAAGGTGCGGGTGATCCAGTACATCGCCGGGCGCACCTCCGCCAAAAAGAAGAACTCGTTGCTGATCAACGCCGTTAAGGACGCGAACCTGCCGGGCGATCGCTTCCAGCCGACCACCATCGTCAACACCGACGATGCGATACCGGGCTCCGGCTTCTTCGTGCGCGGCAAGATCGAGAAAAACAAGCGGCATTATCCCTGGGCGCAATTCATCGTCGACAGCGACGGGCTGGGGCGCATGGCCTGGCGGCTGCCGGAGGAAAGCTCCACCATCGTAGTGCTGGACAAGGCCGGGCGCGTGCAGTGGGCGAAGGACGGCTCACTCACCCCGCAGGAAGTTGACCAGGTGATCGCCCTGCTGCGCGCGCTGATCGCGCAGGAGACGCCATGAAGCGCACGCCGCCGGGAACTGATAACGCATGTCTTTGATTGAACGCTATATCACGGTTGAGATCCGCCGCCTGGTGATGATGATCGCCGGGTTTCTGATCTTCATGTTCGCCAGCTACTCCGCCCAGCGCTACCTGACCGACGCCGCCAACGGCACGCTGGCGCTGCGGGTGGTGGCCGACGTGGTTTTCTATAAATCGCTGATCGCGCTGGAGATGATATTGCCCGTCGCGCTGTATGTCTCGGTAGCGGTCGCGCTGAGCCAGATGTACAGCGATGCGGAGATCACCGCCATGCTGGCCGCCGGCGCCAGCCCGCTGCGGCTGTACAAGGCGGTGCTGCTGCTCGCCGTGCCGCTGGCGATCGCGGTCACGCTGCTGTCGCTGTATGGCAGGCCCTGGGCGTACGCCAATATTTATCAGCTGCAGCAACAGTCGCAATCGGTGCTGGACGTGAGCCACCTGCAGGCCGACAAATTCAACGTCAGCGGCAACGGCCGCATGATCCTCGCCAATCACGTCGACAAAACGGCCAACCACCTGACGGACGCCCTGATTTATGTGCGCGGCGGCCATCACACCAACCTGTACCGCGCGCAGTCGGTGGAAGTGCTCGACGCCTCTCCCGCCAGCCCCGCCGTGCGGCTGAAAACCGGCACCGCCTATGTGCTGGATCGCCAGGGCGCCGACGACAACGGCCAGAATTACGACAACTTTGACATCGCGCTCAAACCGTTCGTGCCCAGCGCCGAGAGCCGGCACAAGTCGGCCTCGCCGGCGGAACTGGCGCGCTCCGCCGATCCGGGCGACGCCGCCGAACTGCAATGGCGCGAGAGCCGTGGGCTGACCACCGTGCTGATGGTGCTGCTGGCGATCCCCTTTAGCCGCATCAAGCCGCGGCAGGGGCGCTACGCCGCGCTGCTGCCCCTGACGGTGCTGTTTACCGTGATTTTCTATGGCGGCAACATTTGCCGCACGCTGGTGGCCAACGGCTCTCTGCCGACGATCCCCGGCGTTTGGCTGGTGCCGCTGGCGATGGCTGTCGGCATCGCCCTGCTGCTGGCGCGCGACTTATCCCTGCTGCGGAAACCCTCCCGATGACTATTTTTAGCCGTTACCTGATCCGCAACGTGTTCATCGGCTTCGCCGCCGCGGCCGGGCTGCTCATCCCGCTGTTCACCACCTTTACGCTGATCAACGAGCTGGAGGACGTCACTCCGGGCGGCTACCGCTGGCAGCAGGCGCTGCTGGTGACCGTGATGACGCTGCCGCGCAGCCTGGTCGATCTGGGGCCGTTTATCGCGCTGCTCGGCGGCATCGTCGGGCTGGGGCAGCTGTCTAAAAGCCTGGAGCTGACGGCGATCCGTTCCGCCGGGATGTCGATATTCCGCATCGCGCTGGTGATGCTCGCCGCCGGGCTGCTGATGAACCTCTCGCTCGGCGCCCTCGATGAATGGGCCGCCTCGCCGCTGCAACAACGCGCGCTGCAGATGAAAAACAACGCGCTGGCGCAGTCGAACAGTAACGACGTCACCGTTAACCCGCTGTGGGCGCGGCGCGGCAACGAGTTTGTGACGGTAAAAACCGTCGATGAGAACGACCAGCCCCACGGCATTGAGATCTTCCGTTATCAGGCCAACCGCGCGCTGGAGTCTTACATTTACGCCGACAGCGCCAGCACCGCCGCCGACGGCAACTGGCTGCTGCACAACGTGATGCAGAAAAGCTGGCAAGGCAGAAAGGAGACGATTGCGCGGCAAGACAGCCTGCTCTGGCGCTCGCTGTTCGCGGTGCCGAGCCTGAAAGAGCTGACCCTGCCGGCGGGCAGTTTCTCGCTCCAACAGCTGGATCGCTATATCGATTATCTGCAGGGCTCTGGGCAACCCAGCACCGAATACCGCCTGGCGCTGTGGAAAAAACTCGGCCAGCCTCTGCTGGTGCTGGCGATGATTTTGCTGGCCATCCCGTTTACCTTCACCGCCCCACGTGCGCCCGGCATGGGCAGCCGATTAGCGCTCGGCGTCATCATTGGGCTGCTGACCTACATCGCTTACCAAATCGTCCTCAATCTGGGGTTGCTGTTCGCCCTCAACGCGCCCTTCACCGCCCTCGCTCCGCCCCTGTTGCTCCTGGCGTTGGCGCTGGCGCTGGTTTATCGGTTTGATCGGCGGGGTTAGGCATTTTCCGAGGTTGATAAGGGATAAGAAGAGAATCGCAATCTCCATTCCAGAGAAAACATCACGCGCTCACCTGATCAGCGATTTTTAAGGATGTTAGTTAATGGCAAAGATAGCTGTTTGTATACTGACCTTTAACTCCTCTCGTTTATTGCACGAGGTGCTTTCTCCACTCATGGGCATTGCGGACGAGTGGATTGTGGTGGACTCCGGCAGTACGGATAAAACGCTGTCTATTTGCCAAAGCTTTGGAATAAACCCTATTTACCATCGTTTCGAAACGCATGGACGGCAAATGAACTTTGCGATTTCTCAATCTCACCATGATTGGGTACTGTGCCTGGACAGCGACGAAATCCTTGATGCCGAAACCATAGCGTCCATTTTAACATTCAAATCGCAGGCAAACCCGCCACCACAGCAAGCCTATAGAATAAAAAGGAATTGGTTTGTACTCGGACAGCCAGTTAGAACGATTTACCCCATCTCCTCACCGGACTACCCCGTTCGACTGTTCAATAGAACACAGGTCAGGTTCAATGATGCTCCGGTAGATGATGCCGCTGAAGGCTATATTCAGACGTCGGTCATTCCCGGCAATGTTAAGCACGATACTTTTTATTCTCTCCATGAAATACTCAATAAGCTCAATAGCTATACGACAAGGGTAGTCAAATACAGAGACATTAGGCCCTCAATATTTCGTGGCGTCGTTAGCGCGATCGGCGCATTTTTTAAATGGTACGTACTGAGCGGCGCATGGAAAGAAGGTAAAGTCGGCGCCGTCACTGGCTTCTATGCCGTCGCCTACAGTTTCCTGAAGTATTTTAAATCCTGGTATGGCAAAGATTGATAGCGTTAAGGACAGAAACAGGGGTACATCCCCGCCGCTACTGATCCTGGCGTTGGTTTATCGATTTACGCGGCGAAGTTAACACCCTACAGCAGCCTTTAGAAAACAAGAACTTTCCGGTTAATAGTTGGCCGGCTTTACAAATCAGCTTGAGCCGTTATTATCCCTTATTTGGTGTCCTATGCGCCGTTAGCTATTGCTGACTGCCGTTCGATAACATGCCCCTCAAGGGCCATCGAGTGCAAGGAGTGCGAGCGCCCGCCTGAACAGGCCAAGACGCAGCAAGCAAAGGAAGAGACACACTATGTTTTCCAGTTTGAAACTGCTGTATATCGCCGATGATATTATTTCACCTGATGATTGAAGATCAGAAAGACGAGGATATCGCCACTATCAGGGGGAGAATATGAGCAAGTTGATAATGGCAATGGCGTTACTGTTTACTGTTCTCATGATGCAAGGATGCAAAAAAAACATGGAATATGAACCACAGGATTTTTTTGAAGGCCAGCAACTGGACATCGCACAGCTGATTTATGATGGCGATGAAGTGAAACTGAAAGAGAAACTTCCCTCTGTCAGCAAGGAAGAACTGAATCGACCGGTTAAGGCGGACATGACCCTGCTGTTTTGGTCGGTGCTAAACTCAATCTATGATAAAAACACGCCAGAAAGGCTGAAAATAATAACCGACTTGGTAAAAGCTGGCGCAGACCCGTTGCAGCCCAGATCGGAGGGAGGAAGCAGCCCAGCGGAATTCGTCATGAAAGCCGACAAGGGGATTTGGGTCAAAGCCATGCTCGACGGCGGTTTACCGCCAAACTCAAAAGATAAGGTATTCAATGAACCCATTGTATTCCAAACAATCAAAGCAAAAAACACTGAAACATTAAAGGTGATGCTGGATTACGGAGCGGACATTAACATCAGAGACTCCCTGCAACAAACCCTATTAATGGATGCTTTTTTTAGCTCAGCCTTTGAGCACATGACCCTACTGCTCAATCAGGGGGCGAATCCTAACCCGGTAAATATAAACAATCTTTCGCTGTTAACAGCAGTGAATCGACAAATAAAAGACAGCCAGGATGGCTCAGAATACAATGTGCAGTGTAAGAAAATACTAGAGCTCATGCTTCTGAAAGGAGCAAAGTAAACGCAGTAATTTCATTAACTCAGAGCTGACAGCTGCCGGTTATTTATACTGAAGCTGTCAGGTTACATCTGGCTTTCGATAAATACGCTATAGACCAAAAAAACTGACTGAAGAAACGAAGATCCCACCATTCTCAGGAGGAGAATATGAGCAAATTGATAATGGTGATAGCGCTACTGTTTACTTTTCTCACAATGCAAGGATGCAAAAAAAACATGGAATATGAACCACAAGATTTTTTTGAAGGCCAGCAACTGGACATCGCACAGCTGATTTATGATGGTGATGAAGTGAAACTGAAAGAAAAGCTTCCTTCAATAAGCAAACAAGAACTGAATCGACCGGTTAAGGCGGACATGACCCTGCTGTTTTGGTCGGTGCTAAACGCAATCTATGATAAAAATACGCCAAAAAGACTGAGCATTATTACTGATTTGGTTAAAGCGGGTGCAGACCCATTGCAACCTAGACCGGAAGGGGGAAGCAGTCCAGCTGAGTTTGTCCTGCAGGGCGATAAAGACGTCTGGATAAAAGCAATGTTGGATGGTGGGTTACCACCGAATTCTAGAGATAAAGTGCATAACGAGCCAATTATATTCGAAGCATTAGACGCGAAAAACACTGAAACATTAAAGGTGATGCTGGATTATGGTACGGATATAAACACAAGGGACTCATTGGGAAACACCTTGTTAATAAGCTCACTGGATTCTCATTCATTTGACCATACGATTCTTTTGTTAGAGAGAGGTGCGGATAGTAAAATCAAAGGGAAGTTTGGTTGGACTATGGGCAATCAGCTTCAGCGCTTTATAGATAGAGGTGTAGGCGACACCGGGGATAAAGAAAAAATCAACAAGATAAAAGAGTTGTTAATTAAGAACGGTGGAGACTGGCCTCCACTACCTATAGAGAATTGATACTCCCCTACCCTACGGCATGGATAGGTCGACGTCGAAGACATGGAATATACCGCTCAGGGGCGCAATGGCATCCGCCCCTGCTCGCTACGTAGGGTTAACGCAATTCCTTCGCTATCGCGCTAAACATCAGCGAGGCCTCCAGCGGTTGCGCGCTGAAAGACGGCTCCGCCTGCGGCCAGGTAGACCACTGGACGATCACCAGATTCTCCGCCTGATTGACCATAATCATCTGGCCGAAGATCCCCAGCGCCCACAGAGAATGCTTGAGGGATGCCTGCGGAGCGGGTTCTACGTTGGCCGCATTCACCGGCACTTCGTTGTTCCACCACTGGTAGCCGTAGATGCCGTCAGGATGCGCCGCCGACACCGAGCCCGCCGCCCGCGTCCAGTTGGCCGACTGGGCTACCCAATCAGCCGGCAAGATCTGTTTGCCGTTCGGCAGCGTCCCGTTATGCAGAATGAACTCACCGAAACGCCCCCAGTCTTCCAGCGTGGCGTTAAAGCCGTGCGCACCCACGTCGTGCTGGCCTTTGGCGTAGGCATGCCACACGCCGTCGCTCGCCATGCCGTAGGGCTGCCAGATGCTTTGCTCAAGATAGGCCGCCAGCGGCATGCCGGTGGCGCGTTCCAGCACGTCGCCCAGCAGCCACGCGCCGCCGGAGGAGTAAGACCAGTTCTGCCCGGCCGGATGCGCACGCTGCAAACCGGCCACCAGCTTGCGCACGCAGGCATAGGCGCCGGGCCTGGCCTCACACTCGGTCAGCTGCGCGAAGTCCGATTTCGGGTTGGTGTAATCCTCATTCCACGCCACGCCGGAGGTGTGGGTGATCAGCTGCCTGAGGGTCACGCCGTCCCACGCGGTGCCTTTCAGATCGGGTTCGTATTGCGTGATGAGATCGTCGAGCGAGCGGATCTTGCCCTGTTTAATCGCCACACCCACCAGCGTGGCGACCACGGATTTGCCCACCGAGCGCGACGTCCACAGCGTGGCGTCGGTATTGCCCTGCCCCAGATATTTCCAGGCGATTTTGCCGTTCTTCAATACCAGCATGCCGCTGACATTCTGGCGCTGCAGGTAATCCTGCAGGTGGTAGGTTTTGCCATTCACCCGATAGCTGGCGTCGGTTAGCTGTTTAGCGGCAGCCGGCAGCGGCGCAGCGTTACCGTGGTGAAATACATCCCCGGCATAGTTACGGTAGTCGTTACGAAAACCGATCACCCGGTCGCTCTGGCTCCAGGTGAGCATCTTGTGCGTATCCGGCAATTGCGCATCGAAAGGCGCGGGACAGGCGCTGAGTTCGGTGCCCGCACAGGCGGCCAGGGCGGCGGGCGCCAACAGGCCGCTGCAGAGACTGATGACAACGCCCGCCAGCAGGCTGCGGTTAAACACTTTGCTTTTCATATTTTTTCTCGCTTAGCTCAGGAAGGCGTTCAGCTTAAAAAAACGCGGCCTATAATAAAAAACGCCTAATGGGGGAAAATCCCCCGCAAAATCGACGGGAGAACCGCGTGCCGAGCCTGATTTATTCCTTTGCCCAACTGGAAGCCTTCACCGCCGTGGCCGAGCACGGCAGCCTGGCGAAAGCCGCGCTCAAGCTGGGCAAAGACCGCACGACGCTGCGCGATTTGATTGATTTTCTCGAGGATGGCTTGGGCTATGCGCTGTTCCTGCGCGAGGGGCGCAGCCTGCACCTGACGCCGGAAGGCGAACAGCTGCAGCGCCAGGCGCACCTGCTGATGCGCCAGGTGAAAGCGTTTGAGGCGTTTGCCAAAGACGTGCCGAAGAGCGCGGCGCAGGAAATCTCGCTGGTCTACGATCCCTTTACCCCCCGCGCGCTGCTGCAGGCGCTGATTGCCGCTATGGCCCAACGCAACACACGGCTGAGCCTGATTAACGCCTCGCGCGACGAGGCGGAAAGCCTGCTGGCGAGCGGCCAGGCCGATCTGGGCATCTGCCAGGCGCGCCATCGCAGCGTGGGCGACGCCATGGAGTGGCGCGCCCTAGGGGCGATAGAAATGGATTTTTACGCCGCCGAAGCGCTTTTCCCCAATGCGGAACAGCCGCTTTCGCTGTTGGAGCTCTCACTCACGCCACAGGTGATCATGCACCCGGACTCTGACGAACCGGTGGCGCGCCGCCTGCAAATTTCCGGGCGCACTATCTTTACCAACGAACTGGAAATGCTGCGCGCCCTGCTCGAACAGGGCTGCGGCTGGGGATTCCTGCCGACGCATATGCATGCCGAACGGTGGAAAAACGTCAACACGCTGCGCACCGAAGTGGGCAGCCAGGGGATCAGCCAAACCATGGTGACCATCTGGAAGCCGGGCAATGACCGGCGAACGCTGATTGATGAGACGTTGGGATTGTTGCCGGGGTTGTGGTGGGGGGTTGGGGGTGAAAAGTTGCTGTCAAATTAGCGGTGTTGTTACCAATAATCGACCGTAGAACTCATCACCTGCGTTGTTTTTCCTAGCGTTCTTAAGCAGGGATTGCTGTTTTCGTCCTCTCACCACCTTCGCTCCAACACTGCTGGCGCTGGGATATTGCCTTGATCGACGGTGTTAGGGGCAGTTTCGAGCGAGGAACGGACATCTATAAATTGATTTTCAGATGTCCGCGATTATGCCTAGTATATTCCTCACCTTATAACCAAATATTAGCAACTCGAGTTAAAATTTGATCTTAGGGTGCTGACACTTTATGTTTAAAAACATCAAAGACTGTTGCATTGAATGCTCTTGTAGATTTTGCCAAAGAGTTAAAAGTACTTACAGCCTGTTCTATTTCATTTTGATTTTTCAATCCATTCACTATCGCAGAATTTAAATGCTCTAGAAATGGAATAAGTGCATCGATTACCGGCTTCCAGTTTTCCATGGATTTTGTTGGGCTGCACTTAACTCCAAATGATATTCTGAATAAATTTGGCACCGAGCGTTCTAAAATTGTCTCAAGGCAATAAGAAAATGCATAGGCGGTTAAGAATATTGCACCTCTTTGTCGGAGAAAAGTAAGGGACTTCTCATCATCTCGAGTCAAATTAGTTTTAGTTTGAAGTTGTTTTTTCTTGGCCTCAATTGCCCGAACCAGTCCGTAGCAACAAACAATATGCGCTGCCTTTGTGTTATCATTAAATAACTTATCATATGTTTTATTGTTAATCCAAATGCCTGCCTTTTTATTATAGGCTGTTATTGGATCACCATGAAATGCAGCTAAAGCCTGTCCTACAGTATAAGAAGCCAACAGGTTAGGCCTACGCCTAATAACATCACTTGAGCTACCACGCCGTCCACCTTCATATTCTGCTTCAGGGATTAAACTAAACTCATCTTTAAGTCTTTTTTGTATTTTATCCGTACTTCGGAAATCAGCTGCTTCAACTTTATTTTGACTATTGTTGTACCGAATAATGTTGTCAATTAGGTATTCAGATGAACTATCTACTGCAATAAATCGTGCCTGAACCATTGCTTTCTCATCTGGCAATTTTTTTAGGGAACCTATTGCACCAGTTGTTTGAGCTCCGTTAACAATCGATAATCCTTGTATCAGAACTGATTTATCACCAACTGTGTAGGCATGTGTTAATACTGTCAATCCATTGTTAAATGCCCAAAAGTCGGTAGCATCATTCTCAACTGTTTGCTTAATTCCATGATTAATGTTTGAATCTGACTTTCGCGAACCTAAGTAGTCACGAATATTCGCCGAAAATATTTTTGTTTTATGTTTTTTATACAGTTTAGCGAGATCTCTAGCTTGAATAGCAGTTGAGTACGATGTCCAACCCTTACCCGATATTTCATATCCACCTATCGTACTCAAAGAAATATCTTCATTGATAAGAATGGGTGTCCGGCAATCTTCATACCATTCCTGTAAAGTTTTAGATCCTACTTCTTTATGAGAGATATTGACTTTAAGCCCAGGATATTCATTTTTTAGTATTGATGTTGCTGTTTGCTGTACGGTAACTAATTCATTCTCTACGTGATGGGATTCTGGAAGATTGTGGATATACCACAAATAAATACTCTTTACGCTTCCATCCTTTATACATTGGCGGAGGTTGATTGCCGCAGGCTTTATTCTTTCTGGCACATCATCAATGGCCCTTTGGAGTAGCCATGCAACTCCAGTATTTAAATCGCTTGCTTTGTTAGACGGAGCGTTTTGTTTTTCTTTTTCTGAATAATAGCATTGTCCTACAACCGCATACTCTTCTTCTGAATTAATAAAAACAATATCAAGCTTTTTGTCATCCGAACCGTCTGTTACTGCATCGACCCCTATGCTTGATAAATCATCCAATCCAAATCGTAATCCAAGAGCAAATAATCCCAAGGCATTATCTTTATAGTCTGAGAGGTCTTCAAGAGCGCTGTAAGCTGTTTCCCAAGTATCCATAACTGTCCCTACTTAATGTCAATGATCATTACGTCAATACACCAAGGTTACTTTTGAAAGCAGTCAGAATCAACAAATTCTGTCATGGCCCGTCTCTGGCACAAAACGGTCTCCACACGTACCCATCTCCATCAATGAAATACAGAAATATAAAATAATTAACTCAAGATTAATAAACAAATGGCACTATTCACTATTCTTCCATTTGATTATTCCTAGCACCGCCCCCGCCCTTTCCCTACAATAAGGGATCTGTTGAGGCATAACGCAAGGAAAGACGGTGTCGAAAGCCAATCCCAATGCCACTATCGTGGATATCGCCCGCCGCGCCAGGGTGACCAATATCACCGTTTCCCGCGCCTTCAATAAGCCCGAGCTGGTCAAGCCGGAAACCCGCGAGCGCATTCACGCCATCGCCAAAGAGCTGAACTATGTGCCCAACGCGTTCGCGCAGGGGCTGAAAAGCAGCAGCAGCCAGATTATCGGCATCGTCACCAGCAGCATGTACAACCCGTTCTATTCCGGCCTGATCAAGACCGTGTCGCGCATTGCGCGCCAGCAGGGCTACCAGATCATGCTGTTCGACACCGACGGCAGCGAAGAGGCGGAAATGCGCGCCATTCAGGCGCTGTTCGGCTACAAGGCGCGCGGCATCCTGCTGTCGGCGGTGCGCGACGACAAGCGCTACCGCCCCGCCTATCTCGAGCTGGCCGAGGTGTACGGCGTGCCGCTGATCCTGATCGACCGCGATCTCTACGATCAGCAGCTGAGCGGCGTGTTCCTCGATAACCGCGAGATCGGCGTGCTGGCCGGGCGCTATCTGGCGGAACAGCCGGAGCAGAAGCTTTTGATTATCGGCGGCCCGGCGGATTCGGAGATTACTTTAACGCGCACCGCCGGCATCGTCGCGGCCTTGCAGGGCAGCGGGCGTGAGATTCATATCATCAACGGTGACTATGATTTCACCTCGCAAGAGAGCGAGGTGCGCGCCTATCTGGCGCAGCCGGAGAACCGCCCGGATTACATCATCGGCCTGAACGGCATCATCACGCTGGGTGCCATCGCCATCTGCCACGAGATGAGCCTCTATCAGCAGGTGAAGTTCTTCTCGATAGACGAGCCGCCGCGCGCCGGCGCTTACGGCCTGCACATTCCGGGGGTGTATCACGATACGCAGAAACTGGGGGAGATCGCCGCGGAGCTGTTGTTCAGCGCCATTAACAGCCCGCGCGGCGAGTTGCCGGTGCGCAGAGAATTCTTCACCGGCTCGCTGTTGAATCGCTGACGGGCGCTATTGCCCGTAGTAGGCGTGTTTGCCGTGCTTGCGCAGGAAATGTTTGTCCAATAGCTCCGGCTGCATCGGGGCGATGGCCGGCGCCAGCTGGCGCGTCGCCATCGCCATGATCGCCACCTCCTCCAGCACCACCGCGTTGTGCACCGCATCCGCCGCGTCCTTGCCCCAGGCGAACGGGCCGTGGGAATAGACCAGCACTCCCGGCACCTGCTGCGGATCGCGCCCCGCCTGATTGAAGGTCTCGATAATCACCTTGCCGGTTTCCCCCTCGTAATCCCCGGCGATCTCCGCCTCGCTCATCGGCCGGGTGCAGGGAATGTCACCGTAAAAGTAGTCGGCGTGGGTGGTGCCCAGCGCCGGGATCGGCTGCCCGGCCTGCGCCCAGATGGTGGCGTTGCGGCTGTGGGTGTGCACCACGCCGCCGATATCGGCGAAGGCGCGGTACAGCGCCAGGTGGGTGGCGGTGTCGGATGAAGGCTTGCGGTGCCCTTCGCGCACCTTGCCCTTCAGATCCACCACCACCAGATCCTCCAGCGTCATCGCCTCGTAGGCGATGCCTGAAGGCTTGATCACCACCAGCCCGCTCTGGCGGTCGATCGCCGAGACGTTGCCCCAGGTAAAGGTCACCAGCCCGTATGCCGGCAGGCTGAGGTTGGCGGCCAGCACCTGCCGCTTGAGTTCGTTCAGCATGCGATGCCTCCCTCATTCATCTGTTGTTCGATCCAGGCCTTGGCCTGGGCGATGCGTTGCTTATCCTGCCCGTCTTCACGCGCCCACATCTCCAGCAGGTAGGGACCGCGATAGCCGAGCGCGTTGAGCACGGCAAAGGCGTGGGCGAAATCCACGCAGCCTTCGCCGAACGGCACGTCGCGGAACTGCCCGGCGCTGCCCGGCCCCACCGCCACGGTGTCTTTGAGGTGCACAGCGGTGATGCTGCCGATGCCCAGCGCCAGCTCGGCGGCGACGTCGTTGCCCCAGGCGCTGAGGTTGCCGAGATCGGGATACACCGTGAACCACGGGCTGTTGACGTGGCGGGCGATGTCGCGCCATTTGCTGATGCTGTTGATGAACGGCGTGTCCATCACCTCCACCGACAGCATCACCTGCGCCCTGGCGGCCTGCGCCGCCGCCCACTGCATGCCCTCGATAAAGCGCTCGCGGCTGTGGCGATCGGCGGGTTCGTAATAGACGTCGTAGCCCGCCAGCTGGATGTTGCGGATGCCGAGATCCGTCGCCAGTTCCAGCGCCTTGCTCATCAGCCCCCGCGCCCGTTCGCGGGTGGCGGCCTCGGCGCTGCCGAACGGATCGCGCCGGTGCGCCGACAGGCACAGGCTCGGCACCGTCACCCCGCTGTCGAGCCGCGCCTGGATAAACGCCAGCCGCTGGCGGCGATCCCAATCCAGCCGCTGCTGGCGCGCCGGCTGTTCGTCGATCGACATCTCCACAAATTCAAAGCCCAGCTCGGCGGCGGTGGTCAGCCGCTGCGGCCAGCTCAGATCGGCGGGCAGCGCCTTTTCATACAGCCCCAGACAGGCGGCGTTAGTCGTTTGCATCAGTCACCTCACTCAAAGCCTGGGCGACCGCCAGATAGCGCGCCTGCTGGGCGCGCAGGCGCCGGTGGGCGGCGGTCGCGGGATAATAACAGCGCAATTTGGGCGGCGCGGCGGCGATCGCTTCGGCGAACCCGGCATACTCCCCGGCGCCGACGGCGGCGCACAGGGCGGCGGCGCGGCAGCCGCTTTGGCGGGTTTCCACCACCTCAAGCGGCAGGTTGCCGGCGTCGGCGTACATCTGCATCCAGACCTCAGACTGCGTCGGCCCGCCGGTCATGCGCACCCGTTCGATGCGCGGGTTCAGCTGCACCATGCGCTCCTGATGGATCAGGTGCGAAAACACGATGCCCTGGTAGATCGCCTGCACCACGTCCGCCATCTCGTGGTGAGCGCTCAGGCCGATCAGCCCGCCCGGCGTGTTGCCGCCGAGGTTGGAGCCGTACAGATAAGGCAGGAACAGCAGCCCGCTCGGCTGCTCGCGGCGCTCGGCCACCCAGGCGTTGAACTGGGCGTAGCGCTGCCGGTCGCCGGCGCAGAACTGGCGCAGAAACCAGGCCAAATTGCCGGCCGAGGTCGGGCTGCCTTCGTGCACGAAATAGCGGCCGTCGATGCAGTAGCGCCCCCAGGCGTAGGGATAATCGGCGGGAATGATGCGCTCGGTTACGCAGGTGGCGATCGACCAGGTGCCCGCCACCGCGCTGAGCGTGCGATCGTCGGCCACGCCGGAGCTGAGCGCCGCGCCCACCACGTCGAACAGGCCGCCGTATACCGCGGTGCCCGTTCGCAGGCCGCACTGCGCCGCCGCAGCGGCCGTCACCCGCCCGGCCAGCTGCGCCGAGCCGATCACCGGCGCGGTCTTCTCCTGCGCCTCTTCGATGCCGAAGGCCGCCATCAGCGCCGGATCGTAAGCGCCGCTGTGCTGGTTAAACAGGTTGCTGCCGGAGATGTTGGTCACTTCGGCCGCCGCCTCGCCGGTGAGGCGAAAGCGCAGGTAGTCGTGCGCCATCAGGATGCGATCGACGGCGGCGTACTGCGCCGGTTGCCGCTGCTTCAGCCAGCGCAGCAGCAGCGCCGGGTGACTGGGCCACAGCGGCTGCAGGCTGCGCGGGTAGGTCTGCGCGTCCACGCCGGCGCGGCGCAGCTCAGCCGCCGTGGCCGCCGCGCGGTTGTCCGAAGAGAGGATGCCGTTGCCGACCGGTTTGCCGTGGCGGTCGATGGCGTACAGCCCTTTGCCGTGCGCCGAGAAGCTGACGCCGCGCACCTGCCCGGGCTCCAGCCCCGCCGCGTGCAGCGTCTGGCGGATCGCCGCGCAAACGTCATCCCACAGCGCGTCCATATTGCGTTCGCTGAAGCCCGGCTGAGCGGCGATCGCCGCGCCGTCGCGCTCGGCAATCGCCAGTTCTTCGCCATCGGCCCGGTACAGCCCGGCCTTGATCACCGTGCCGCCGACGTCTATGCCAAGAAAGACTGACATCGCGCCTCCTATTTGCGCCGCACGGAGCTGAGGTAGATGGCGGCCAGGATGATGCCGCCCTTCACCACATTCTGGATATACGGCGATACGTTCATCAGATTGAGGCCGTTGTTGAGCACCCCGAGCATCATCGCCCCCACCAGCGTGCCGACGATGGCGCCGCGCCCGCCGGAGATCGCCGCCCCGCCCAGCACTACGGCGGCGATGGCGTCCAGCTCGAAGCCTTCGCCGGCGTTGGGCTGCCCGCTCATCAGGCGCGAGGTCAGCACCAGCCCGGCCAGCGCGGCGGTCAGGCCGCTGATCACGTACACCAGCATCTTGTAACGCGGCACACGGATGCCGCTCAGGCGCGCCGCCTCTTCGTTGCCGCCCATCGCGTAGACGTAGCGGCCGAACGGCAGCTGATTGAGCATCAGCCAGGCCAGCAGGTACACGCCGAGCATGATCAGGATCGGCACCTGAATGCCCAGCAGCGTGCCGCGGCCGAAGAAGGAGAAGACGTCGGGCAGGCCGGAGATCGGGTAGCCGCCGGTATAGAGCAGCGCCAGGCCGCGGGCGATGCCCATCGACGCCAGGGTGACAATGATCGGCGGCATGCGCAGGTAGGCGATGCAGGCGCCGTTGGCCAGGCCGAACAGCGCGCCGAGCGCCAGCGCCGCCACCATAGCCAGCGGGATCGGTACCGCCGCCAGCATCAGCCCGGCGGCGACCGAGCCGGCCAGCGCCATCACCGGCCCCACCGAGAGATCGATGCCGCCGGTCAGGATGGCGCAGGTCATGCCCACCGCGATGATGGCGTTGATCGACACCTGGCGCGCCACGTTGGTCAGGTTGTTGACGCTGAGGAAGCTGTCGTTCAACAGGCTCATCAGCACGAACAGGATCACAAAGCCGATAAACGGCAAGACCGCCGGGTGATGCAGCAGTTTTTCCCAGCGCTTGCCGAGGCTGGGGCCGGCGGCGCGGCGCGCCACGGCGGGTTGTTCAATTCCGATCATAAGGCACTCCCGGTCGCGTGAAGCATGATGTGGTTGGATTCGATGTCGTCGCCGGTCAGCTCGGCGACGATGTGGCCGCCGCGAAACACCAGCACGCGGTCGCACACGCCGATGATCTCCGGCAGTTCGGAAGAAATCATGATGATGGAGATGCCCTGCTGGGTCAGTTGCTGCATCAGCTGGTAGATCTCGGCCTTGGCGCCCACGTCTATGCCGCGCGTCGGCTCGTCGAAGATCAGGATGTTGCAGTCATTGTTGAGCCAGCGGGCGATCACCACCTTCTGCTGGTTGCCGCCGCTCAGGGTGCTGACGGCGGTCTCGGCGTCCGGGGTTTTCACGCCCACGGCGCGGATCAGCCGCTGCACCACGTCGCGATCCTTACGGGCGCTGACGAAGATCTTGCCGCGCCGGTGGTGCCGGTTGAGGGTGATGTTCTGCGCCACCGAGAACGGCAGCACCAGGCCCTCGGTTTTGCGGCTCTCCGGCAGCAGGCCGATGCCCTGCGCCAGCGCCTGCGCCGGGGAGCGCAGCGCCGCCGGTTGGCCGCCGAGGCGGACGCGTTTGCGGTGGCAGCGGCTGGCGCCGATCAGCGCCGAGACGGTCTCGGTGCGCCCGGAGCCCACCAGCCCGGCGAAGCCGAGGATCTCGCCCTTGTGCAGGTGGAAGCGGTCGGTCGCGCCGTGCTTCTCGCGCTGGATCTCCGCCTCCAGCAGCACCGTCGCGGTATCGACCGGGTGCTGCTTCACCGGGAAGGCGTTCTCGATTTTGCGCCCGACCATCAGCCGCACCAGCTCTTCCACGTTGGTGTCGCCGGTGGCCAGCGTTTCGATGTAGGCGCCGTCGCGCAGTACGGTGATGCGATCGCAGATGGTGAAGATCTCGTCCAGGTGGTGCGAGATAAACACCATGCCGACGCCCAGCAGCCGCAGATCGTTCATCACGCTGAACAGGTGCTCGGCCTCGCCCGGCGTCAGCGTGGCGGTCGGTTCATCCAGCACCAGCACCCGCGCCTCCAGCGACAGCGCCTTGGCGATCTCAACGAACTGCTGCTGCGCCACGCTCAGCTGCTCCACCGGGCAATCGAGATCGATAGCCACCGTCAGCCGCTTGAAGATCGCCTCGGCCTTGCGCCGCATCGCCCGCCGATCCAGCAGGCCCCAGCGGTTCCTGATCTCCCGGTTGAGGAAGATGTTGTCGATGGCGCTCATGTAGGGAATCAACGAGAATTCCTGAAAAATAATGCCGACCCCGGCCTCGATCGCTTGGCGATAGTTGTTAAAGCGGCGCTGCTCGCCGTCGATAAAAATATCGCCCTCGTCCGGCTGATAGATGCCGCACATGATTTTCACCAGCGTCGATTTGCCGGCGCCGTTTTCGCCCAGCAGGGCGTGCACCTCGCCGCGTTGAATGGCCAGATCGATGCCGTCCAGCGCCTTCACGCCGGGAAAGCTTTTCTTGATTCGCTTCAGTTCCAGTAAAGGTGTCACCGCATTGCCCTCCGCGCCGAACGCCCCGCCGCAGCGGGGCGAACCGGCCGCTGTTACCAGCTAAAGCCGGCCGCATTGCTGCGGTCGATCAGCTTCACTTTGACCGGCACGGTTTTCGGCACCGTTGCGCCCCAGTAGCGGGCCAGCGCAATGCCGAGCGCAATGCGCAGCTGGTCGCGCGGAAACTGCGCCGAAGTGGCGATAAACGGCGAGTTCGGCTTGAGGATCTCTTTGATGGCTTCCGGCTGGCCATCGACGCTCACCAGCTTGACCTTGGCGCCGTTGCTTTCGATCGCCGCCAGGGCGCCGAGCGCGCCGACGTCGTTGACGCTGAAGATGCCCGCCAGATCCGGCGCCGACTGCAGCATGTTTTCGGTCACGGTCAGCGCGGTGTCGCGTTCCTGCTTGCCGTTTTGCTTGGTGACGATCTTGATGCCGGGGTATTTTTTCATCGCCGCTTCAAAGCCGCGCACGCGCTCCAGGATCGGCACCACCGGGATGCCGTCGAGGATCGCCACCTTGCCTTTGCCGCCCAGCGCTTTCGCCAGGTACTCGCCCGCCTGGAAGCCGGCGTCGTAGTTTTCCGAGCCGACGAATGAATCCAGCGGCCCTTCCGCCTGCGCGTCGATCGCCACCACCACCGCGCCCGCCTTATGGGCGGAGATCACCGCCGACTGCACCCCCACCGAATCGGTCGGGTTGATCAGCAGGATATCCACCTTCTTCTGCAGCATGTCTTCCACGTCGCCGATCTGTTTGGCAACGTCATGGCGCGCATCGGCCACGTACACCTTGGCGCCGATATCCGCCGCCGCCTGATCCAACGCCTGCTTCATGGTGACGAAGTAGTCGTTGTTCATTTCCTGGAACGACATACCGATCGTGATTTGCTTGGCCAGCGCCACCTGGCTGGCCGCCAACATTCCACCGGCGACGATAAAAGGCAGGGTCTTTTTGAATAATGAAAACATAGCCAATTCTCCTGTAGGGAAGCTTCTTGTTGTGGTTATCAGAGCAACAGCATGTCTTTACGTTTGGCCGACCGGCCGGCCCCCCATTGCGGATGGGCCGGCGGTCGTGACTGCAACAGCGGTACGGCGGGAAAATCAGGGAACCAGGATCACCTTGATGGAATCGGTCGAGTCCGCCAGGGCGAAGGCTTCGTCCCAGTCGTTCAATGAATAGCTGTGGGTGACCACGCCGTTTGAGGTCACCAGCCCGCGCTCGAACAGATCGATGGCGATTTCATAGCTGTAGGGCGCCAGGTGCGCGCCGCGAATGTCCAGCTCCTTGCGATCGCCGATGATGGACCAGTCGACGGTGGTTTCCTTGCCAAATACGCTGAACTCCACGAAGCGGCCCAGCTTGCGGATCATCTGCAGCCCCTGGGTGACGCCGATCGGCGCGCCGGTGGCCTCGATATACACGTCGCAGCCGTAGCCGCCGGTCAGCGATTTGACAATCTGGTCGGCGTCTTCCTTCAGCGGGTTGATCACCACGTCGGCGCCGAATTCCTTCGCCAGCGCCAGCCGCTCGTCGATGGCGTCGATCACGATCAGTTTCTTCGGCGTCTTCAGGCGCGCCACCTGCACCATGCACAGCCCGAGCGGCCCGGCGCCGGCCAGTACCACCACGTCGTCCAGCTGGATGTCGCCGCGCGCCACGGTGTGGATGGCGCAGGCCATCGGTTCGATCAGCACCGCGTCTTCATGGCTCAGGCTTTCCGGGATCTTGTGGACGATGGCGTTCTCGGAAAAGCGCATGTATTCCGCCATGCCGCCCTCCGCCACGTCTTTCTGGAAGCCGTAAATGTTATGCGTCTCACACATCCAGTAACTGCCGGATTTGCAGTAACGGCACTCCCAGCACGGCACGATCTGCTCGGCGATCACCCGCTCACCGATCCGGTATTTGCCTTCCGCGCCCTCGCCCAACGCGGCGATGCGGCCGTAGAACTCATGTCCCGGCACCACCGGCGGTTTGACCCACGGGTTCTCCCCCCAAAACATCTGCGCGCCGTTCTTGCACTTGCAGTCGCCGGCGCAGATGCCGCAGCCTTCCACCTTGATCACCAGCTCGCGCGCTTTCGGCAGCGGCGTGGGCACCTGTTCGAAACGGTAGTCCTGCGGGCCGTGGCAAACGACCGCGCGCATTTTTTCCGGCAACTGGCTCATCTATCCCTCCAATATTCTCGTTAAACGCTTGAAAATTATAAATGTTGACGTTGTCATTTTTATCAAACAAAAAACAAACTGAGTTATAAAATTATAAATTTCAACAAATTAACCATTACACATCCCGATAACTAAAAATGACAACGTGAACATAGAGCGACATATAACCAAAGCTGCAAAAATAATTATTTGAGCAAAATCACAGTTCGTTAACATTGCGGCTAAAAATGCTACAAATGCGGATCGCGATCCCATTTACGGGATCGGCGATCCGGGCAGATCCGCTAAATCAGCAGGCGCACGCGATCGTAGATCTGGCGATCCTCCGGCCGCGACGATCGCACCTGCTGGCGCAGGGTGCGCACCAGCGTGTCGATAAACGCATGGGCGGCGGCGCTCAGAATGCTGTTGCGCCGGGTGACGATATTCAACTGCGCCGGTTGGCAGCTCTCCCGCAGCGCCAGCGGCTGCACGCGGGAGGCAAACTGCGGCAGCGCGGCGATCGGCCGCGGGCACCAGGTACACATCTCGGCGGACTCCACCAGCGCCTGCAGCATACCGAACGAATGCGCCTGGATAATGCGCTGGCGCGGCAGGCGCACGCCGTGGCGGTGGAACACCTCGTCGAGCAGCGCATCGAAACTTTCCTGGGTATAGCTCATCACCCAATCCTGCTCCAGCAGCTGATGCAGCGAGGTGCTGTGCGCCAGCGGGTGGCCGCGCCGCACCATGTACGCCGTTTCATACTCCAGCAGCGGCTCGCAGTGAAACTCCTGCGGCGCCGACGACGCCGGCAGCGGCGTGATGGCGAAATCCATCGTGCCCTCGCGCAGCTGCGACTGGGCGTTGGCCATCAGGCTTTCCGACAGTTCCAGCCGCACCGCCGGCACCTTGCTGCGAAACGCCATCACCGCCGGCGGCAGCACCGTCAGCATCAGCCAGGGAGTGATCGCCGCCTTGACCAGATCCGCCGCACTCCCGCGCAGCGCCGCCATTTCGCCCTGCGCCTGCTCCAACTGGTTCAGCACCAGCCGGGCGTGCGCCAGCAGGGTTTTGCCGTAGGGGGTAAAACCCAGACCGGTCGGCGTGCGGATCAGCAGCGGCAGCGCCTGTTCTTGCTCCAGTTCGCGCAGTGCGCGGGTCACCGCCGCCTGCGACAGCCCCAGATGCCGCGCCGCCGCGCGAATGCTGCCGCTGTCGGCGCTGGCCACCAGCGCCTGCAGTTGGTGCAGTTTCATGTCCACCTCCTGACAATCATAGGTTGTCAGCATAACCGAACGGCGGCTACCCGGCAAAAATGGAGTTTGCTAGTCTCGATGCCTATCCCCTCTGCCCCGTTCCCCGCCCACTGGCCGGGACCCTTTTGCCGGAGACCGTGATGATGCATTCACTGCTACTGCCTGAGATCGCCGCCGTTCATGATGAGATGGTCGCCCTTCGCCGCCATATTCACGCCCACCCGGAATTGGGATTCCAGGAGTTCGCCACTTCGGATCTGGTGGCGCGGCGGCTGGAGGAATGGGGTTACCGCGTCACGCGCGGCGTAGGACAAACCGGCGTTGTCGCCACACTGCAGCGCGGGTCGGGAAAATCGCTCGGCATCCGCGCCGACATGGACGCCCTGCCGATTGCCGAAACCACCGAACTGCCTTACGCCAGCACCCATTCCGGGGTGATGCATGCCTGCGGCCACGACGGGCACACCGCCATGCTGCTGGCGGCGGCGCGCTATCTGGCGCGGCAGCCGAACTTTTGCGGCACGCTGCACCTGATCTTTCAGCCGGCGGAAGAAGGCGGCGGCGGCGCCAAAGTGATGATCGAAGACGGCCTGTTTGAGCGCTTCCCCTGCGACGCGGTGTTCGCCATGCACAACGTGCCCGGCTTACCCACCGGCCACCTGGGCTTCGCCGGCGGCCCCTTCATGTGCTCGGCCGATACGGTGCACATCACCCTGCACGGCCACGGCGGCCACGGCGCGGTGCCGCAGAGCACCGTCGATCCGGTGGTGGCCTGCGCAGCCATCGTTATGAGCCTGCAAACCATCGTGGCGCGCAATATCGATCCGCAGGAAACGGCGATCGTCACCGTGGGGGCGATGCAGGCCGGCCAGGCCGCCAACGTGATCCCGGCGACCGCCACCCTGACGCTCAGCGTGCGCGCGCTGACGGCGGCGGTGCGTGCGCGGCTGGAACAGCGCATCACCGAGCTGGTCACGGCGCAGGCCGCCAGCTTCGGCGCCCGCGCGGAGATCGACTATCAGCACGGCTACCCGGTGCTGGTGAACCACCCGGCAGAAACCGAACTGGCGCGCGCGGTGGCGCTGGAATGGGCCGGAGAGAGCCGGGTGATCCCCACGCTGCGGCCGTTCACCGCCAGCGAAGATTTTGCCTTTATGCTGGAGAAGTGCCCGGGCAGCTACATCTCTATCGGCAACGGCCCCGCCACGCCGGACAATTCTCTGCACACCCCCGGTTATGACTTCAACGACGACAGTCTGTCGTTGGGCGCCACTTACTGGGTCAAATTGGTCGAGCGCTTTTTGGCTCGCCCTGCGGTTTAATCGCCAACACAGAGGAAATGACATGAAAATCATCAAAGGGCTGTTGTTGCTGCCGCCGCTGGCCGCGAGTTTTCCCGCGCTGAGCGGTGAATTCAGCGGCAAAGTGATCAAGCTGGGCATCGATCCCACCTTTCCGCCGCTGGAGTATAAAAATCCGCAGGGCAAGCTGACCGGCTTCGGCGTCGATATCGCCCAGGCGCTGTGCGACCAGATGCAGGCCAAATGCGTGTGGGTGGAAAGCAGCTGGGACGGCATGATCCCCGGCCTGCAGGCGAAGAAGTTCGACGCCATCGCCTCGTCGATGACCATTACGCCGCAGCGCCGGCAGCAGATCGCTTTCTCCAGCAAAGTCTCCAACGCCCCGGCGCGGCTGGTGGCGCATAAAGGCAGCAATCTGCAGCCTACCGCCGCCTCGCTGAAGGGCAAATCGGTCGGCGTGCAGCAAGGTTCCAGCCAGGAGACCTACGCCAACGCGCTTTGGCGGCCGGCCGGCGTCAACGTGGTCGCCTACCAAAGCCAGCAGGAGGTGAACGAAGATCTGGCCAACGGCCGCCTGGATGCGTCGCTGCTGGCCAGCGTCAGCGCCAGCGAATTCTTCAAAACGCCCGGCGGCAAAGACTTTGCCTTTATCGGCGCCGAATTGAGCGACAGCAAATACTTCGGCGTCGGCGACGGCATCGGGGTGCGCAAAGAGGATACCGCGCTGCTTAACGCCTTCAACGCCGCGCTGCAGGCGATCCGCGCCAACGGCACTTACAAGAAAATCAACGACAAGTATTTCGATTTCGACATGTACGGCGCGGAGCAGTAACACGCGTTCCCCGGCGGTCACCTGCAGGTCCTGCAGGATGGGGAGGCGCCTTCGGCCGCCGGGGAACGCCCCAACGGAAACGGCAGTGTCGGCAAGAACGGAAAATCAGGCGGGACAAGGATGCGGGCCAGGCAGGACGCCCGGCCCGCTAAAGCGGGTTACTTCACTTCGCCCATCGCTTTCAGCTTTTTGGACAGCTCGCGGCGTTCTTTGGACAGATCGGCATTTTTGATGATGTAGTCATCAACGCGATCTTCGTAGTCGCTGCGCATGTTGGCGATGATGCCCTGAATGTCTTCAATGCTCATGCCGGGCTTGATGTACTCGCTCAGGTTGTCGAGCAGCAGCACGCGCTTCTGGTTATCACGAATTTTCTTTTCGTTGTCGACGATCTCGCGTTGCAGTTTGTTTTTGCGGCGGAACATACGCACAAACTCCAGCACGTCCTGGAAACTCGGCTTATTTGCATTATCCATCTTTATACCCTTGCTTTAGTAATACACAGATTCATTTGCTTACGGCCACATGGCACCAAGATACAGGTTTGTGGCGGTCCGGCACAACAGTGATTGCCTTATCTTACCCACTTTGCCCCGGCGGCCAAAACCCAAAGCGCCGCCTTCATGATCTGACCCCTTATTCACGCCCGGCGGCGGTGCAGACCTGGAGCAGATCCCCCAACTCTTCCAGCTGCTGCGCCAGCTCCATGCTGAGCCAGACATAGCCGTAAATCGGCGCTTCGCCGTGCTGACCGAGGCTGACCTCCTGCATCAGCGTTTTCAGCTCGCCGGCGATCTCCGCCAGCTGCCCCGCCGCCGCCTGCCGCTGCGCCTGTGGCCCTTCGCGCATCAGCAGCGCCAGCGATTCCAGCGAGCTCAGCGTCAGCAGTTGGGTGCTGCGCAGCGTGCGGGCGTTTAGCATGATGAAGTGCGTTTCGCGCGAAGCCCAGTAGGCGTCGGCCATCAGTTCCAGCGTGCACACCAGATTGCGGCTGAGGGTTTGCACCGCCTCGAACACCGCTTTGGGGATGCGGGTTTCCTTGCTGGCGGGCACGATCAGGCTGCGCAGCTTCACCACCTGATTCAACAGATCCTTGAGCTGCGGCTCCAGCCGCGGCCGCTCAATGACGTTCGGCGAAAAGTAGGCGCCGTAAATTCGGGCGGCGGTTTGCAGGCAGTCCGCCATTTGCATGCGCCACAGAATGTAGGCGCGCTGCGGGTAGATGCTGGTGAACAGCAGCGCCAGCAGCGAGCCGAAGATCACGTCGCCGCTGCGCCAAAGCGCAGTGTGCATGTCGCCGGCGCCCGCGCCGCACACCACCGCCAGCGTGATCCCCACCAGCAGCGCCATATACGGCCGTTTGCCGAGCGTCAGGTAACCGCAGACGAACATCACCACGCCGCACCAGACCAGCATCAGCGGCAGCGAATAGAGTTCCAGATACAGGGCGATCAGGCCGGACGCGGCGCCGAACACCGTGCCGGCAATGCGTTGCAGCGCCCGCTGCAGCACGTTGCCCCAAAACGAGATCGGCCCCATCACCACCACCAGGGTGATCAGCGGCCAGGTGCCTTCGGGCACCGCCAGCAGGCGGATCAGCAGAAAGGTCAGGATAAACGCCAGCCCGATGCGCACGCCGTGAACGACGCGATAGTGGCGATAGGTCAGCAGTTCAAGGGGAGAGATTTTTCGATCGAGGCGCACGATGCCTCCGATAAAGACCAGCCAGGCCGCTATTTTAGCGGAGGAAGCCCGGCGAGGAAAAGGCGAATGAGGCGCCCCCCATTCGCGGTCAGGCTCAGGCGGCGTACTTGTCGACCAGCGCGCGCAGAACGGCGGCGGTTTCGACATCCATCACGCCGTCATACTTCTGCGGACGGAAGTGCAGCTGGAACGCGCGCACCAGCTGGCGATAGCCTTCTGCGGTGTTCGCCGCCGAGGTGTCATAGCCGTATTGGGCGAACAGTTTCAGCAGATCGGCCTGCGCCGGCAGGCCCTGGCTGCAGTATTCCTGCTGGCGCTGCTGCTTGGTCGCTTCGTCATACCAGGCGCCGACGCCGGCCTGATACAGCTGCTGCCACGGGAACTGCGGGCCCGGATCGCTCTTGCGGCCCGGCGCGATGTCGGAGTGCGCCACCACGTTCACCGGCGAGATGTCCGGATAACGCTGCAGGATGTTCTGCGCCAGCTGGGTGACCGCCTCAATCTGCTGCGGATTGAACGGCGGGAAGGTGATGTTTTCACCGTCGCCGCTCGCCAGATTGACGATCTCGATGCCGATCGAGGTGTCGTTGATATTGCTGCGGGTGCCCCACTGGCTGGTGCCGGCATGCCAGGCGCGCTCGTTCTCGTCCACCAGGTTGAAGATGCGCACGCCGCTGAAGCCGGCCGCCTGATAGGTCGCCTCGGTCGGATCCGGCACCAGGTAGTGCGCGCTGACCGATTTTCCGGTCAACGACGTCACCGAGTCGGCGAAGTTTTGCGCCGTGTAGTGCAGCACCAGAAAACGCACGCGGTGGCCGAAGCTGGCGACCGATCGGTAGCTATTGTAATCAATCTTGTACATCGTAAAGTCCCTCTCTCGTTTGATTTCACTGAGCGGCTCCTCATCATGACAGGCCGCCCCGCACGGGTGAACCCTTGGCTCACCCTTTTGTTTTAGCTAATTGCTAAATTATGCGCAAGTGTTTTTTAGCAAAATCGTTATTTACCTTTTTGCTAAAGAGTGCGATCATTGCACGATGGAAACTAAAGAAATCAGGCGCAACAATCTGCGCGAATTGATGGCCCGCTACGCCCGGCAAGGCGTCAACCAGAATGAGTTCGCCACGCTGGTTGAGTCTTCCGCGCCGACGCTGAGCCAAATCATCGGGGAAAAATCCTCCCGCAATCTTGGCGACAATCTGGCCAGGCGGATCGAGGCCAGGCTGAATTTGCCCAAGGGCTGGTTCGACGTGTTTCACGAAAAGCAGCTGGTGCGCCCGTTTGACAACGTGGCGGCGGAGTCGGACTTCCAGCCCGCCCGTTTGAAACCGGTGGTATGGGAAGATACCGAACAAGACAAGGAAGAGTTTGTGGAGATCCCGCTGCTGGATATTGATTTTTCCGCCGGCGACGGCTGCTACGAAATCGTCGATCGCGAGGAGTTTTCGCTGATCTTCCGCCGTTACTATCTGCACAAGATGGGGGTGGCGGTCAACGCCGCGCGCATTATCCGCATCTCCGGCTCCAGCATGGAACCGCGCCTGCAGGACGGCGACGTGGTCGGCATCAACACCGACGACACGCGCATCCGCGAGGGCAAGACCTACGCCATCCGCCACGGCAATTTGCTGCGGGTGAAGGTGCTGATCGAGCAGCCGGACGGCGGCGTCATCATCCGCTCCCTCAACCGGGAAGAGTACCAGGACGAGCATCTCAGCTATCAACAGCGCAAGGAGCAACTGGTGGTGCTCGGCCGCGTCTTCTGGTCGTCTTCGTCCTGGTAGCAGAGCAACCTCGGGCGCCCGTTGCGCCCGGCGGTTATTTGAAGTCCACCACCATCTGCTGCTGGATAGACAGCCCGCGCGTCGACTGCACGCAGCCGGCGATGTAGTCGGTGAAACGCGGCGGTTTCGGCATGCCCAGCTTGAGGATCTTCTCGTTGCTGAAACGCACGTTGAGCATGGCGAACGAGCCGTACAGGCGCATCGCTTTGAGCATCAGCCGCTCGTTGCACGGGCCGAAAATGTCTTTCAGCTGACGGCGCATTTTCACCAGCGCGTCATAGGTCACCTGCGCATACTCATCGCCCACCGGCGCTTTTTCCAGGGCCGCCGCCATGGCGTTGTCAATTTCAGCAAAGCTGACGCTGCTCTCCTCACCGGCGGAGATGTGATAAACGTCGTTCTCCAGCGTTTCGCTGTTCATCAGCATCACCAGCGCATCCGCGCAGTAATCCGCCGGGATCACGTCGATATTGTCCTGCAGCGAGCACATGAACTTGCGCAGCATCAGCGCCATGCCAAACACCCAGAAAATGCTGCTGGAAGGCTGGCAGCCCAGGCGGGTGTGCCCCACCACAATCGACGGACGAGCGATGGTCAACGGCATTTGCGGGCAGCGCTGGCGCATCAGCTGTTCGATGGTGGATTTGGAACGGGTATATTCCACCAGGTGCTCGGCGTCCTCCTCAAACTCGCCGCTCTCCGCCACCAGCGAACCCGGCTCCGGCGAACAGGACATGGCGGTGCCAACGTGCAGGAAGCGTTTTAATCCCGGCACCTGCGCCATTCTTTCAGCAAAAGTCAGAGTGCCTTCTACGTTTACCTTCCAAATGAGCGGGTTATTACCAAATGAAGCAACGGCCGCGCAGTTAATAACGTGCGTGACATTGTTAATACGTGCGTCAGTTAAAAAGTCGGCCGGCTCGGAAAGATCGCCCAACAATATATTTTCCATCGTAATTTTAGACAGCAGATTCGCGTCGATATTAAACTTTTCCATATTCGCGCGAATACGGGCCAGCCCTTGCTGCGCATCATCGGCGCGCACCAGCAAAAGATAATTAATAGACTGATTTTCAATCAATAATTTTTCAAGAACTGCACCACCGAGAAAGCCGGTAGCGCCGGTCAACAGTAGCGTTTTCATCATTGTCACCCACATTGGCATTGAATGTGGGAGATTGTATCTGCGGATATTTAAACAAATATTAAATAGAATTACGGCGCCCAGACTCACTTTTCTTAATATTATCTTAAGGAATCTTTTGAAACATCCACCCTGGGTTTAGTAACAAAAGAACCGCGTAGATTCCATGATTAATCTCCGCCGTTTAAATACCATTGATGTAATGCCTGATTTAATTTAACGGTCAATGTTATTTCTCTTTTCGTCCGTGGAGGACTTATGACCTATAACCAAAAAATCTGGTTGGGGGTTTTACTGCTGTGCACCCTGTTTTGGGGGGCGGTGATAAGCGGCGCCTGTTCGCTGTATAACCGGGCGGATCGCCTCAATGCGCACCAGGCGCAGAGCGAGTTCGCCGCGCGTCACAGTCTGACTTCCAGCTCACAGCAAAGCGCTCAGGCGTCCACCTCCCCTCGGAATGGGTAGGGACAAGACCCGCTAACGATCCTATTATACCCTAAGGTTAACAGGGAGATAACGATGGTTCGAAAGCTGGATAGCTTACCGCAGGCGCAACGCGAGAAAATAGAAACCGATTTGCTGGCCATCAGCGTGATCTACAACGAGCGCTACGGCATCGCCTCGACCCAGGCGGAAACAGAACGACAGATCCCCGACCACCTGCTCCCCTACTTTCATCAGCGGCTGGATTTCTATCGCCGTGCGTAATTGCGCGCATTTCGCTAACCGCCGCTTGGCATCGCTCCCCACGCCGTTACAATAGGGGCATATTGTATCCGCCACTGAAGAGACGCGATTTTGAGCAGCAAGGCAACGGCCACATTTTACATTCACGACTATGAGACCTTCGGCAAGAGCCCGTCGCTGGACCGCCCGGCGCAGTTCGCCGGCGTGCGCACCGATATGGATTTCAACATTATCGAAGAGCCGCTGGTCATCTACTGCGCCCCGGCCGACGACTACCTGCCGGAACCCGAGGCGGTGATGATCACCGGCATCACGCCGCAGGTGGCGCGAGCCAAAGGCGTTAACGAGGCCGAGTTCACCCGCCAAATCCATCAGGCCTTCAGCGTGGCCGGCACCTGCATTCTCGGTTACAACAACATCCGTTTCGATGACGAAGTGAGCCGCAATATCTTCTATCGCAACTTCTACGATCCCTATGCCTACAGCTGGCAAAACGGCAACTCGCGTTGGGATCTGCTGGATGTGATGCGCGCCTGCTACGCTCTGCGTCCGGACGGCATCGTCTGGCCGGAAAACGAAGACGGTTTCCCCAGCTTCCGCCTCGAACACCTCACGCGCGCCAACGGCGTCGAACACACGCAGGCTCACGATGCGATGTCGGACGTTTACGCCACCATCGCGATGGCCAAGCTGGTCAAGCAGGCGCAGCCGCGGCTGTTCGATTTCCTGCTGCAGCACCGTAACAAACACAAGCTGAACGCCCTGATCGACGTCGCTGACATGACGCCGCTGGTGCACGTCTCCGGCATGTTCGGCGCGGCGCGCGGCAACACCAGCTGGGTGTCGCCGTTGGCCTGGCACCCGGACAACAAGAACGCGGTGATCATGTGCGATCTGGCCGGCGACATGACGCCGCTGTTGACGCTGAGCGCCGAGCAACTGCGTGAACGGCTGTACACCCGCCGCGACGATCTGACGCCGGATCAGGCGCCGGTGCCGATCAAGCTGGTGCACATCAACAAATGTCCGGTGCTGGCGCCGGCCAAAACCTTGCTGCCGGAGAACGCCGAGCGGCTGGGCATCGATCGTCAGGCGTGTCTGCAAAATCTGCAGCTGCTGAAACAGCATCCGGAAGTGCGCGAGAAAGTGGTCGCGCTGTTCGCCGAAGCCGAGCCGTTCAAAGGCGCCGACGACGTCGACGCCCGCTTGTACGACGGTTTCTTCAGCGACGCCGACAAGGCGGCGATGAGGATTATCCAGCAGACCAAGCCGCAGAACCTGCCGGCGCTGGATCTGGCCTTCAGCGACGGCCGCATGAAAGAGCTGCTGTTCCGCTTCCGCGCGCGCAACTACCCGAATACGCTGGACGACGCCGAGCAGCGCCGCTGGCTGCAACACCGTCAGGAAGCCTTGAGCGCGGAGCGCGTGCAGAGCTATCTGCTGCAGCTCGAATCGCTGTATAACCTGCACGAAGGCGACAAAGAGAAAACCGCCCTGCTGAAAGCGCTGTTCGATTACGGCAAAGAGTTGGTGGGATAAAAACCCGCAGCAAGCAGAAAAGGAAAAGGCCGCGAAAGCGGCCTTTTTTGTGGCTGAGGAGACGGCTCGCGCTTAGGCGGCGTCTTCGCTCGCTTGCGGCACCGGCAGACGGAAGCTGCGGGTGACGAAGGCCAGGTAGATCAGGCCGATGGCCGCCCAGACCAGGCCCAGCGTCATCGAGCTGGCTTCCAGGTTGATCCACAGCGCGCCGACGGTCAGTGCGCCCATCACCGGCAAGATCAGGTAGTTGAACGTGTCCTTCACGGTGCGGTTCATCTTGTCGCGAATATAGAACTGCGAGATCACCGACAGGTTGACGAAGGTGAAGGCCACCAGCGCACCGAAGTTGATCAGCGCAGTCGCGGTCACCAGGTCAAACGACACTGCGGACAGCGCGATGGCGCCAACCAGCAGCACGTTCAGCGCCGGGGTACGCCACTTCGGATGCACATAGCCGAAGAAGCGAGTCGGGAACACGCCATCGCGGCCCATTACATACATCAGACGCGAAACGCCCGCGTGCGCCGCCATGCCTGACGCCAATACCGTCACGCAGGAGAACACCAGGATCACCGACTGGAAGAACTTGCCCGCCACGTACAGCATGATTTCAGGCTGCGACGCGTCAGGATCCTTGAAGCGCGAGATGTCCGGGAAATACAGCTGCACGAAGTAAGACACCACGATAAAGATGATGCCGCCGATCAGCGCCGTCAGGAAGATGGCTTTCGGGATCACTTTCTCTGCGTCTTTGGTTTCTTCGGACAGCGAGCTGATGCCGTCGAAGCCCAGGAACGAGAAGCACAGGATGGTCGCGCCGGTAATCATCGGCACCACGTGAGCGTTATCGGACCAGAACGGGCGGCTGCTGACCAGCGTACCGGCGCCTTCGCCGTGGTAAACGCCGTTGATCACCAGGCCCAGGAATACGATCATGATCGCCACCTGCACCACCACGATGATGGAGTTCAGGTTAGCCACCAGCTTGATGCCGCGCAGGTTGAAAATCGTCATCAACCCGACCAGCACCGCCACGAAGATCCAGGACGGGACGCCCGGGAAGATCGCTTCCAGGTAAATCTTGGCCAGCAAAATGTTGATCATCGGCATGAACAGGTAGTCCAGCAGCGATGACCAGCCCACCATAAAGCCGACGTGCGGACTGATGGCTTTCTGGGCGTAGGTGTAGGCGGAACCGGCGGAAGGGAACTTCTTCACCAGCTTGCCGTAGCTCAGGGCGGTAAACAGGATCGCCAGCAGAGCGAAGGCGTACGCGGTCGCGACGTGACCATCGGTCAGGCCGGATACGATGCCGAAGGTATCGAAGATGGTCATTGGCTGCAGATAAGCCAGACCCATCATCACTACCGGAACCAATGTCAGGGTTTTACGCAGCTGAGTGCGCTGAGCCGGAGCGGCGTTAAGGGTGTTATCGGACATTGTTCAGCCCCCCCTTACCTTGAGCCTTGCGGATGGCGGACACGCCAAGACTTAAGGTTGCGGGGAAACTTCGCAACGAGCGACTTAATTCTAAAAGAAGGGGATTGTAAGCTGGATAACGGGTCGAGGTAACCTCGGCTGCTCCATAGTCGCTGCGGCCACAGCGGAAACCGGCGGGCACCGGCGCTAAAGTGAAAAATTGCCCCATCTTTCTAATCCTCATGAGTCACGACCATAAAGTTTTGTTTGATCGTGCACGAAACTATTTATCTATCCGGATCGGTGTCCGGCCTCGCTTGGTGTATGAAACGCTACGTTGGTAAAACTAAATGCAAAAAAAATAACCGACGCTTTCAAAACGTCGGCTATCTGCATTTGAGATATTTTGCACCAGAATGCCTCCGGATGACAAGATCCGGAAGCCCTCAAATACAAATTCTTTTTGTCGATCGAACGGAAAACCAGCCCGGCAGGCGAATTAATCCGCTACCAGCAGGCCGGTCGCCCGCACATACTTCTTACTTTATACGCCCATTCAGGCATTTTTCAACATCCAGTCGATCTCGGTTTCCGTCACCCGCCGTTCAAACTGCAGCAATTCGTCCGTCTTGCAGGCGTGATAAACTTGGGTGAAACGCTCGCCCAGATAGTGGGTCAACGCGTGCTGATGTTCAAACTCGTACAGCGCATCGCTCTGGCGGATCGGCAGCGGCAGCCCCTCCTGCTCCAGCCCGTTGCCGGTCACCGGCTCAGGCAACGGCAGCGCGTTGTCCAACCCGTACAGCATGCCGGCCAGGATCGCCGCCATCACCAGATACGGATTGGCGTCGGCGCCGGCCACGCGGTACTCCACCCGATGATTCTCCGGTTCGCCGCAGGGAATGCGCAGCGCCACGGTGCGATTGTTGTGGCCCCAGGCGGCCTGGATCGGCACATACATCCCCGGCTGGAAACGCCGATAGGCATTGACGTTCGGCGCCAGCAGCGCCATCGACGCCGGCATCAGGGTGATCATCCCGGCCAGCGCCTGTTTCAGCAACGGTGAATCCTCGCCTTCGCCGTCGGCGAACAGGTTGTTGCCCGCCCCGTCCTGCATGCTGACATGCACGTGCATGCCGCTGCCGGCGTAATCCTCATAGGGTTTGGCCATAAAGGTGGCGTGCATACCGTGGTTCTCGGCCACCAGCCGCACCAGCCGCTTCAGCGCCAGCGCGTGATCGCAGGCCAGCAAAATATCGTCGGTATGACGCAGGTTGACCTCGAACTGCCCCGGCGACGCCTCCGCCACTGCGCCGTCCGCCGGCAGCCCCTGCAGCTTCGCCAGCGCGTCGATATCGTTCAGCACCTCAGCGAAATGGTTCAGGTTATCGACGGAATACACCTGGCTTTGGGTGTTGCGCTCCTGGGTGCCGGGCGCACACGGCGGCTGCAAATCGCCTTCCGCGTCGCGCAGCCTATCAATGAGATAAAACTCCAGCTCTACCGCTGCCACCGGGAACAAGCCGCGCTGTCGCAGCGCCTGCCACACGCGGTTCAGCACATTACGGGGTTCAACGTCAAAGGGAGTGCCATCTTCATCCAGCATGGTCAGCAACACCTGGCCGATATGCTCCGGATCGGCGGCCGACGGCGTCAGCGAGCCGGGCACCGGCAGGCAAATGCGATCAGGCTCGCCGAGCTCCTGCCCAAGACCGGTCTCCTCCACCACGTTGCCGAGGATGTCCATGGCGAACACCGACGCGGGGAAGTAGCTGCCTTTTTCCAGTTTTTTCAACCCTGAGACGGGTATGCGCTTGCCGCGGAAGGAACCATTGAGATCGGTGAGAAGGATATCGACATACTGCGTGGCGGGATGGCGTTCCAAATAATGAGCAACCTCATTTTGGAACGCGCTACTTCGCCTCTCTTCATGATGCTGTGCAAAATGTTCAACTGCTGCGCTATTGGTTTGCATACGTCACCCGCCATTATGCTCTTAAGGCGCGTTAGCGCCCGTCCGCCGTTCGATTCAACACATGATTGGATTTCTCGCCAGGTCGCGCCGCTGCCGGGCGCTCAAAATAACATCCACAATATGAAACATAGTATTAACAGAATGGGTTTGCAAATGTTACAATCCTGTTTGATTATTCATCACCGACTGCTAAATTGATAAAATATTGACCGAAAAGGCCTTGCTGCCATTTTTACGTCAACTATTTCGTCCAACGCACCGAGAGTGAATATGGGCAATATATTTTCCAAACCCACCCTAACTACCGATATCATGCAGCATCGTTATCGACCAGACAGGCACCCGATAGCGATCTTCATTTCTACCTGTCGTCCTTACCAGAAGGAAGTACCGCTATGAGCGAAGCCAGCTTGGCACCGGGCAAACGCCTGTCACAGATCCGTCAGCAATTGGGTTTGTCGCAGCGCCGGGTCGCCGAACTGTCCGGGTTAACCCACAGTGCGATCAGCACCATCGAACAGGACAAGGTCAGCCCGGCCATCAGCACGCTGCAAAAGCTGCTGAAGGTGTATGGCCTGTCGCTGTCTGAATTCTTTGCCGAACCGGAGGCCGTCGACGAACCGCGCGTGGTGATCGACGCCGAAGATCTGATTGAGATCGGCAGCCAGGGGGTGTCGATGAAGCTGGTGCACAACGGCAGCCCGACGCGCAACCTGGCGATGATGCTGGAAACCTACCAGCCCGGCACCACCACCGGCGAAAAGATCAAGCATCAGGGCGAAGAAATCGGCACCCTGCTGGAGGGCGAGATCGTGCTGACCATCAACGGCCAGAGCTATTGCCTGACCGCCGGTCAGAGTTACGCCATCAACACCGGCATTCCGCACAGCTTCAGCAATACGTCGGCGCGCATTTGCCGCATCGTCAGCGCACACACCCCTACCACCTTCTGACCGCTTCTCGCACCGGCGCAGCCTGACGCGGGTTGCGCCCCTGCCTCTCCACGTTTTTCATCGCCGTTATGCCATTTTGTTGGTTGCCAACGGCGCAATCTGTGTTACAACAGAGCAAAACAGCCATCTAAACATCTAAACGGCCTTACTACCCTATGTCAACCGCAACGCCTTCACGCCTCGAGATGCGCAATATCTCGATCGCCTTCGCCGGCTTCAACGCGCTGCAGGACGTGGACTTCACGCTGCAGGGCGGATCAATCCATGCGCTGGTCGGCGCCAACGGCGCGGGTAAGTCGACGTTGATGGCGATCCTCTCCGGCGCCCACGATCATTATCGCGGCGAGATCCTGATCGACGGCCAGCCGGTGGCGATCCACTCCCCGCTGCAGGCGCGCCGTCACGGTATTCACGTGGTGCAGCAAGAGGTCGACGTCGCGCTGATCCCCACGCTGTCGGTAGCGGAAAACATCATGCTTGACTGGCTGAACGAGCCGGGCCACTGGCTGAACTGGGCGGAGCTGCACCGCCGCGCCGCGCAGCTGCTGCAGCAATGGGCGCTGCCGCTCAACCCGCGCAGACGCCTGGCGGACTGCACGCTGGCGGAAAAACAGCAGGTGCTGCTGGCGCGCGCGCTGTCGCACCGCTGCCGTTTTCTGGTGCTCGACGAGCCGACCGCGCCGCTCGATCGCGCCGAGAGCGAGCGCCTGTTTAACGTGGTGCGCCGCCTGCAATCCGAAGGCATCGGCATCGTGTTTATTTCCCACCGCATCCATGAACTGAGCGACATTTGCGATCGGCTGACGGTGCTGCGCGACGGCCGGCGCGTCAGCGAAGACGCCATGCGCGGGCTGAGCGGCGAACAGGTCGTCGAGAAGATGCTCGGCCATCGGCTGGACGACATTTTCCCGCCGCCGCGCCCGCCGCACCCAGAGCGAACGCTGCTGCAGGTGGAGGGCTTGCGCGATCGCCATAAGCTGCGCGACGTTTCGCTGCGGTTGCATGAGGGCGAGATCCTCGGCATCGCCGGGCTGGCCGGGGCGGGCAAAACCGAACTGTGCAAGGCATTGTTCGGCGCCGGCGCCGTGCAGCTTGAGCGCGGCGAACTGCGCGGGCAGCCCTGGGCGCCACGCGCGCCGCACCTGTCGGTCGAACAAGGATTGGCGCTGGTGCCGGAAGAACGCCGCAAAGAAGGCATTTTCATCGACGAGGCGATCCCGATGAACCTGAGCGTCAGCGCCGACGACAGCTTCTCGCGCTGGAGCCTGTTCAACCGGCGGCAAGAACTGCGCTGGGCGCGCGAGATCATGCAGCGTCTGAACATTCGCGCCTCCGGCCCGCAACAGCGGCTGGCGCGCCTGTCAGGCGGCAATCAGCAAAAAGTGGCGATCGGCAAATGGCTGCGCGGCGACGCCGAGGTGCTGATCTTCGATGAGCCGACCAAGGGCGTGGACATCAAGGCCAAACAGGAGCTGTTCAGCCTGATCGACGGCCTGGCCCGCGCCGGCAAAGGCGTGATTTACGCCTCCGGCGAGTTCGCCGAGCTGATTGGCCTGTGCGATCGCATCTGCGTGCTGTGGGACGGCCGCATCGTGGCGGAGTTGAACGCCGCCGACATCGACGAAGAAACCTTATTGCTCTATTCCACCGGAGGAACCCCTGCGTGAGTAAAGAATTTGCCTTGCGGCCGGCGCTGCCCTGGCGCCAACAGCTGTTCGATTTCCTCTACAAGTGGGGCATGCTGCTGACCGTGGCGGCGCTGATCGCCCTGTTTGGCCTGGCGTCGGACAACTTTCTCGATGCCAACAACATCATCAATATCCTGCGTTCGATCGCCATCGTGACGGTGATCGCCATCGGCGTCTCCATCTCGCTGTCGGTCGGCGGTTTCGATCTGTCGGTCGGCTCGACCGCCTCGCTGGCCAACGCACTGGTGATTTCGCTGTTCGTCTGGCACGGGTTCGGCACCACCGGCGCCATCGTGGTGACGCTGCTGCTGTGCACGCTGGTCGGCCTGTTCAACGCCCTGCTGATCGTGGTGTTCAGAATTCCCGATATGCTGGCGACGCTGGCCAGCCTGTTCGTGATCCAGGGCGTGGCGATGACCTACAGCTATGGCGGTTCCATCACCCAAAACATGGTGCTGCCGAATGGCGACATGGCGGAAGGCCCGATCCCGGAAGTGTTTGCCGCTCTCGGTCAGGTGCCGGTGATCGTGCTGATCATGCTGGCGGTCACCGTGGCGGTGCAGCTGTTCCTGTCGTTGACCAAGCACGGCCGCCGCATGTACGCCATCGGCGGCAACCCCGAGGCTGCGCGTCTGTCGGGCATCCGCACCGTGCGTTACAGGGTTGCCGCTTACGTCATTTCCTCCTGGCTGGCGGCGCTTGGCGGCATCTTACTGGCGTCACGTATTGGCTCTTCGCAGGTCAATGCCGGCGGCGGTTATCTGATGGACGCGGTGGCGGCGGCCTATATCGGCTTCTCGCTGGCTGGCGCCGGTAAACCCAATGCGCTCGGCACCCTGATCGGCGCGGTGATCCTCGGCGTGCTGCAAAACGGCCTGGTGATGCTGTCGGTGCCCTACTACGCCATGGACATTATCAAAGGCCTGGTGCTGGCGCTGGCGCTGGCCATCACCTACATCCAGAAACGCTGATCCTTCCCGGCGCACGCCCGCTGCGCCGCTTTTCCCTTTAATTCATCCGGTTACCCTTTTCCGTCAGCAGAACAAGCATACAAATGATATGAATTATCATTAGCGTTTACATTAAGAAAAAAATCCTTACAATACCCTCACGCAACGCTGACGAAGCGAAGTATTTCTCAGCGAACGATGAATAATTTCATTAGAAATTCAATTGGTTAATTACTTTCACTTCAATCCAGGAAAGGTTTACCTCATGGAAACGCCACGTTACAGCAAGCTCGCCGCTCTGGTGATCGCCTCACTCAGCGCCACCGCCGCACTGGCCGCGCCGCAGGACGACACCCAGGACACCATGGTCGTCACCGCCTCCGGCTTTCAGCAAAAAATTCAGGACTCTGCCGCTTCCATCTCGGTGATCCCGCGCCAGCAGATCGAAGATAAAGCCTATCGCGACGTGACCGATGCACTGAAAGACGTACCGGGCGTAGTGGTCACCGGCGGCGCCAGCAGCAGCGACATCAGCATTCGCGGCATGTCTTCCAAGTACACGCTGATCCTGGTGGACGGCAAGCGCGTCGACACCCGCGGCACCCGGCCGAACAGCGATAACGCCGGCATCGAACAGGGCTGGCTGCCGCCGATGGAAGCCATTGAGCGCATCGAAGTGGTGCGCGGGCCGATGTCTTCGCTGTACGGTTCCGACGCCATGGGCGGCGTGATCAACGTCATCACCCGCAAAACCTCGCGCACCGAGTGGAAAGGCTCGCTGCACGGCGACGCCACCCTTCAGGAAAACCGCGATTCCGGCGATCTGTTCCAGACCAACGCCTACGCCTCCGGCCCGCTGGTTGAAGGCCTGCTCGGCCTGCGGGTCAACGGCCTGCTGTCGCGCCGCGCGGAAGATAAAATCACCAACGGTTACAACGAGCAGCGCATGCGCAGCGGCACCGCGGTGTTCACCCTGACCCCGGACGAGAAAAACGAATTCGACTTCGAAATCGGCCGCTCGCTGCAGGATCGCAACAGCACGCCGGGCAAATCGGTGGTAGCGGAACGCTGCAGCAAAGGCAAATGCACGCCGACATCGCGCAGCGAAAGCCTGTATACGCGCACCAACTACGCGCTGACCCACAACGGCTATTACGACTTCGGCAACTCCACCAGCTACGTTCAGCGGGAAGAGACCAACAACCCGGGCCGCAAAATGAAGATGTACAACACCATCTTCAACACCCAGAACCAGTTCGAGCTGGGTTCACACATGCTGAACCTCGGCGGTCAGTATCGCTATGAAAAACTGAGCGACAGCGGCAACCAGCTTGAATCGGCACAAGGTCTCAGCAAGCTGACGCGCTGGAGCTGGGCGCTGTTCGCCGAAGATGAGTGGGCATTGACCAACGACTTCAGTCTGACGACCGGCATCCGCATGGATCAGGACGAAAACTTCGGCAGCCACTGGACGCCGCGCATGTACGGGGTCTGGCACCTGACCGAACAGTGGACGCTGAAAGGCGGCGTCTCCGCCGGCTACAAATCGCCGGATCTGCGCCAATCCTCCGCCAACTGGGGCCAGGTCACCGGCGGCGGCGTGCGTAAAGGCATCATCGTCGGCAACCCGGATCTGCAGCCGGAGAAGAGCCTGAGCGAAGAGATCGGCCTGATGTGGGATAGCCTGAAAGGCGTCAACGCCGGGGTCACCGTCTTCAACACCGACTTCAAGAACAAGATCACCGAAGTGCGCCGCTGCGAAGACACGCCGGACTGTAAGATCGGCAATGACGTCTACGACTTTATCAGCGATCGCGTCAACGTCGACAAAGCCAATATGCGCGGCGTAGAAGCCACCTTCGGCTGGCAGATCAACAAAGACTGGAAGTGGAACACCAACTACACCTACACCGCTTCCGAGCAGAAGAGCGGCGAGTTCCAGGGCAAGGCGCTCAACCAGATGCCGAAGCACATGGTTAACACCGTGCTGGATTGGCGCGCCACGCAGGACCTCAGCCTGTGGTCGCGCGTTAATTTCCGCAGCAAAACGTCTGAGTATCTGAGCCGTACCTCGATGGCCAAGAGCACGCCGTCCTACACCTTCGTCGATGCGGGCCTGAGCTACCAGGCGGCGAAAAACCTGCAGCTGACCGGCGGGGTCTACAACATCCTCGACAAGACCGTGGATTACGATCACTACAACACCACGCTGGACGGCCGCCGTTACACCGTCGGCATGACCTACAACTTCTGATGCCCCCGGGCGCGCGCTGCGCGCCCTTTTCATTCCATCACCGTGAGGAAGCCCCATGAAATTACGCCGCTCCCCCCTGATGATCGCCCTGCTGACCGCGATGGCGCTGGCGGGTTGCCACAGCAAAACCGACGCGCCGGCGGCCCCGGCCACCGTCAACGTCCAGCACCTGAACGGCAGCACCGAGCTGAAGAAACACCCGCAGCGCATCGTGGTGCTGGATTACGCCTCGCTGGAAACGCTGCAGCTGCTGGGCGTCGAACCGCTGGCGCTGCCCGGCAACCGTAAGAATTTGCCGGATAGCCTGAAGCGCTATCAGGACGACAAATACCTCAATGCCGGCACCCTGTTCGAGCCGGATATGGCAGTGCTGCGCGCCGCCAAACCGGATCTGATCCTGATCGCCGGCCGGGCGTCCAAAGCCTATGACGAGCTGAACACGCTGGCGCCGACGCTGAATATGTCCGTCGATCAGCAGGATCAGTTGGGCAGCCTGAAACAGCGCACGCTACAGCTGGGTGAGCTGTTCGATAAGCAGCAACAGGCGCAGGCGGCGATCGATAAGCTGGATGCGCAGATCGCGGCGGTCAAACCGCAGGCCGCCCAGGCCGGACGCGGGCTGGTGGTGCTGTTCTCCGGCGGCAAGATCAGCGCTTACGCCCCCAAGAGCCGTTTCAGCTTCGTCTATGACGCCCTCGGCTTCGCGTCCGCGTTGCAGTCCGATGAAAAAGACGTGCGCGGCAACAAGCTGACGCCTGAGCAGGTGGCCAAACTGAATCCGGACTGGCTGTTCATCATCGACAGGGACGCCGCGACCGGGCGGCCGAACGCGGTGGCGCCGCAGAAAATCCTTACCACCACCGCGCTGAAGAAAACCGCGGCGGTGAAGAAAGGCCAGGTGGTTTACCTGCCGGCGGCCGAGGTTTATCTGTCCGGCGGCATCGTCACCGCTCAGCACGTCGTCGAACGCGTGAGCGAGGCGCTAACCCACGCTGCGCGATAAAAAAAGCCCGGCGATGCCGGGCTTTTTCCTGGATTAAATCGTCGGCTGGTTTACCAGGCCGTCTATCAGCACCTGCGGCGTGCCCTGCGAACAGCGCTCGATGCGCCCGCGCACGCCGTAGACCCGCGCCAAGCTCTGCGGCGTAATCACCTGCTCCGGCGCGCCATCGGCGATCAGATCGCCATCCTGCAGCATCAGCACGTGGTCGCCGTGACGCAGCGCGATGTTGATGTCATGCACCACCACCACCGTCACGATATTGCGCTTGCGGGTTTCACGGCGCACCAAATCCATCACGTGGAACTGATAGTTGAGATCGAGCGCGCTCAGCGGCTCATCCAGCAGCAGCAGCGACGGCTGACGGATCAGCGACTGCGCCAACCCCACCAGCTGTTTCTGGCCGCCGGACAGCTGATCGAGATAACTCAACGCCAGATGGGCGATGCCCAGTTGCTCCAGCAGGGCCATCACCTCCGCTTCGCTGCCGGCGTTGCTGCGGCCGCCCGAGGCGCGCTGCGCCACGATGATCGACTCCAGCACGTGCAGGTGCACCCCGGCGGGCAGCGACTGCGGCAGATACACCACTTTCTCCGCGCGACGGGCGAACGGCATCTGCATCAGATCGCCGTCGTCCAGCCACAGCTTGCCCTGCGCCGGGTTCAGCCCGGCCAGCGAGCGCAGCAGCGTCGATTTGCCGCTGCCGTTCGGCCCCAGCAGCACGGTGATTTGCCCGCGCGGCAGCATCGGCACCGAGAGATCGTCGATCACCTGACGTTTCGGGTAGCCCGCCGAGAAGTGTTCTATGCGCAAGCCCTGGTTCATACGTTCCCCCGATGGCGCAGAATAATGCTCAGGAAGAACGGCACCCCGACCAGCGAGGTGACGATGCCCACCGGAATGATCACGCCGGGCACCAGATTTTTCGACGCCACCGAGGCCATCGACAGCACCAGCGCGCCAATCAGCGCGCTGGCCGGCAGGTAGAAACGGTGATCTTCGCCGAAGATCATGCGGGCGATGTGCGGCGCCACCAGGCCGATAAAGCCGATCGGCCCGACGAAAGCCACCGCCAGCGCCGAGAGCATGCTGATGCGCAGCAGCGTGGTCAGCCGCAGACGACGCACGTCGATGCCGAAGCTCACCGCCCGGTCTTCGCCCAGACGCAGCGCGGTCAGTTTCCACGAGCTCATCATCGACAGCGGCAGCAGCACGGCGAACACCCCGAACAGAATGCCCAGCTTGTCCCACGAGGCGCGCGCCAGGCTGCCCATGGTCCAGAACACCAGCCCCTGCAGCGTGTCCTCGCTGGCGATGAATTGCATCATCGAGACCAGCGCGTTGAAGGTAAACACCAGCGCGATGCCGAACAGCACTACGCCGGAGGTGGCGACCCGCGTCCAGCGCGTGATGCCGTCGAGCATCAGCGCGGCGAACAGCGCGAAGATAAAAGCGTTGGCGGAGATGAACCACTGATCGGGAATGCCCGGAATGCCGATGCCGAGCACGATCGCCAGCGCGGCGCCAAAGGCCGCGGCAGAAGACACCCCGAGGGTGAAGGGACTGGCCAGCGGGTTATTCAGGATGGTCTGCATTTCCGCCCCGGCCAGGCCGAGCGCAAAGCCCACCACCACCGCCATCAGCGCATAGGGCAAGCGGATGTCCCAGACGATCACCCGCGTGCCGGCATCGGCCGCGGCGGGGTCAAGCAGCGTTTGCCATAAGGAGGACAGCGACAGGCCGGACGGCCCCATGGTGAAATCCAGCAGCAGCGAGCCCAGGATCGCCAGTGCCAACACGCCCATCATCAACAGGCGATGGCGAAGAATATGCTGATAACGCCCCATCACGCCGGCGTTGGGTTGCCCCTTGGCGTCAGTCATGGGATCGGTGGATACGCTCATTCGTTAAGATACCTGTTACAACCATCATGACAGCGGCGCGAAGGCGTCCGCCGTAAACCGGAAAGCGCGCGGCGACCGCCTGCGCGCAGCCGCCCACAATAAAGCAAACGATAATACTTATCAATCATATCAATAGGTGAAAACAGCGTTGTCGAAATGTAATAATTTGTTTTTTCTCGCCATTTTTCAAACCACCACGCTTTCCCCCGCCAACGGCCAGTAGGTTAATTATTCTGAAAATTATTCCTGATCCGACCAGACTCTGACAAATAGCGGCAAAACCACATAGAATCCAAAACCACAGCACCGCGCGTGCAAAAAACTTTCAGGCCGCCGCAAGAGCGGCCTTATTGACGAGGCTGTAATGAGAAGTCCATCTCCGGCGGTAACGCCCAAACGCCCGGCGCTGCTGAACTGGCTGTTGCACAGCCCGCTGCACGCCGATGACGAACCGTTTCAACGCCAGCTGCGTCTCACGCTGACGCCCTCACCTCTCACCCCCTGGCTGAATGCCGTGGGGCCGGCCGCGCTGTTGGCGGGGTACGCCTGGCTGAACCAACCGCTGGTCGGTATCGGCCTGTTGCTGCTGTTGCTGCTGTTGACCGCCGGGCGCGCCAGGTTGGCGCAAAGGCGCCAACCCGCCTGGCCGAACGCCATGCTGGTGACAGTGTTGTTGTGGGCGCTGCTGGTTGGCGCCAGCGCCGCGCTGGCGATGCTGTCGGGCCGCTTCGTGCTGATCCTGTTCGCCGGCCTGACCATTACCGCCCTGGCCTGCTGGCTGATGCAGCGCCATGCCGCCGCGCCGCGCTTCGCGCTGCTTGAGGTGATCGCGCTGACGCTGCCCTACCTGCTGGCGGCGCCGCTGTCGCGCGTGCAAAATCTGTTTGTCCTGGCGGATCTCGCGCCGCTGTGGCTGGTGCTGGCCCATGGCATGATCGCGCGCTACCATCGCCAATTGGTGCAGCACGTCACGCTGGCCTGGGAGAAGCAGCAGGCATCGCACCGCGATCGCCTGACCGGCTTTCTCAACCGCGCGGGCGGCGAGGTGGTGATGCGCAGCATCTGCCGCCCCGCAGCGGCGCAGCCGATCTCCCACCTGTTCATTCTCGAATTCGGCCCGCTGGCGGCGCTCTACCAAAGTCACGGCGTCCAGATCGGCGACGACGTGCTGCGCACCGTCGGCGAGCGCCTCAAGACGCTGATCCGCCCGAGCGACTACGTCTGCCGCTATACCGGCGGTCTGTTTCTGATTCTGGTGCACGATCTGCCCTACGGCGCGGAAAGCGAGTTTCTGGCGCGCATTGTGCCGCCGCTGGAGGCGCCCTACGATTTTGGCGCGTTCGGCGAGGTGAACATGCGGCTTAACGCCGGCATTTTGGCGCTGACGCAGCATTACGCTACGGTAGAGAGTTTGATGAGCTCGGCGCAGCAGGCGCTGGCGGAAGCCAAAGGCGGGAAAAAGTAAACCAAAACGCGGCGGGAGCCCCCGCCGCGAGTCACTCACCGAAGATTACTTCACGTCCATCTTCGGGAATTCCATTTCGCTGTACTTCACGACACGGGTGCCTTGCGACAGCTTGTAACCGAACCAAATCAGCAGGAACAGCGGAATGCCGATGTAGGTCGCGGTCACGCCGTACCAGTCAATCTTGTCTTGCAGGAAGGCCTGGTAATTCTGGCCCAGGGTAATGATCAGGCACAGCACGAAGGCGAAGATCGGCCCCAGCGGGAAGAACCCGGAACGGTACGGTAAGTCGTTGAGATCGCGCCCCTGCAGCATGTAACCGCGACGGAAACGGTAGTGGCTGATGGCGATGCCCAACCAGGCGATGAAGCCGGTCATGCCCGAGGTATTCAGCAGCCACAGGTAAACCGACTGGTTGCCGAACATCGAGGTCAGGAAGCACAGTCCGGCCACCACGCAGGTCGCGTACAGCGCGTTGCGCGGCACGCCGCCTTTCGACAGCTTGGCGAAGATGCGCGGCGCCTTGCCTTCCGACGCCAGGGTGTACAACATGCGGGTCGATGCGTACATGCCCGAGTTACCGGCCGACAACACCGCCGTCAGGATCACCGCGTTCATCACCGCCGCCGCCGACAGCAGGCCGGCATGCTGGAACACCAGGGTGAACGGGCTGACGCTGATGTCTTTCACGTCATTGCGCAGCAGGCTCGGATCGGTATACGGAATGATCAGGCTGATGATCAGGATGGCGAAGATATAGAACAGCAGGATACGCCAGAACACCTGACGCACCGCGCGCGGAATATTTTTACCCGGGTTTTCCGATTCACCGGCCGCGATGCCGATAAGTTCAGTGCCCTGGAACGAGAAGCCGACGATCATGGCCACGCCGATCATCGCCGAGAAGCCGCCGGCGAACGGCGCATCTCCAATGGTCCAGTTCTGCCAGCCGGCATGCTCGCCGCCTTTCAGAATGCCGACAATCATCAGCACGCCGACGGCGATGAAAATAATCACGGTGCTGACCTTGATCAGCGCGAACCAGTATTCCGCCTCGCCGAACCCTTTCACCGAAATGTAGTTCAGCAGGAACATCAGGCCGAGGAACAGCGCGCTCCAGATCCAGCCGGGCGTGTCCGGGAACCAGTAGCTCATCACCAATTGCGAAGCCACCAGGTCAACGGCGATGGTCACCGCCCAGTTGTACCAGTAGTTCCAGCCCAGTGCGAAGCCAAAGCCTTCTTCCACGTATTTGGCGCCGTAGGTGGAGAATGAACCGGAGACCGGCATAAAGGCCGCCAGTTCGCCCAGACTGGTCATCAGGAAGTACACCATCAAACCGATCAGAGCGTAAGACAGCAGCGCCCCGCCGGGGCCGGCCTGAGAAACCGTGGCGCCCGAGGCGACGAACAGGCCGGTGCCGATGGAGCCGCCGATGGCGATCATGGTCAAATGCCGGGCTTTCAGCTCGCGGCGCAATCCGGGAGCTTGCTGCCCCGATGTTTTTATATCCTGCTGAGCCATTCGTTCCCTATCTATCTGCTCTTCGAAAAATGAGGGCGGATTGTAACAAATACCCGCCGGTGAACTAGCAACATTGCACCGATATAAGATAGCTTCATAATTCAGAGGCAATTATTAGCCGCGGCCCTTATGGCCTTACTTACGCTCATTAATGTGAGCACGCGCAGGTTTTTATGCTTTCTTTTGCCTGCGTGGCGATAGAAGACGTGACGCGCTGTCGATTACAACGCGCAATAGCTGAGAAAACGCTGCAAGGCGTTGGAAATGTGCTTTTGCCGATGGCGGATCAGGTACAGGGTGCGCCGCAGCGGCGGCAGCGGCACCGGCAGTTCCACCAGCGCGCCGCTGGCCAACTGCTCCGCCACCACGCGCCGTGACAGGCAACTGATGCCGATACCGTGCCGCACCGCATGCTTGATCGCCTCCGAGTTGCCGAGCTCCATCACCAGCTGGAAGTGCGGCAGGTGCGCCAGCAGCAGATGATCCAGCACCTCGCGGGTGCCCGAACCGCGCTCGCGCAGGATCCAAGGCGCATTCGCCAGCGCCTCCAGCGTCGGCGGCTGGCGGGTCAAGGGATTGTCCGGCGCGGCGAACACCACCAGCTCATCCTCCAGCCACGGCTGCGTCACCAGCTCCGGCATATGGCAAGGCCCTTCGATCAGCCCCAGATCGACGCGGAAATCCGCCACCGCCACGATCACGTCCTGGCTGTTGCCAACGTTCAGCTCCAGCGGCGTGGCCGGAAAGTCCCGGCGGTAACGGGCGATCATCTCCGGCAGCATGTAGTTGCCGATGGTGCTGCTGGCGGCGATGCGCAACGCCCCCCCGTCATGGCGAAACAGCTGCTCGATCTCCCCCGCCTGCTCCAGCAGCGCCAGCGCCTTGGGATACAGCAACCGGCCGTGTTCGTTGATCACCAGCCGTTTGCCGACGCGATCGAACAGCTGCACGCCCAGTTGCCCCTCCAGATCCGCCAGCGCCGCGCTGACCGCCGACTGCGACAGCGCCAGCACCACCGAGGCCTGAGTGGTCGAACCGCTTTTCAGCACTTCGGTGAAGACTTCCAGTTGACGCAACGTGATATGCATAGCCGTCCCGGTATTGAAAAAGGGTTCTGCCAGAGAACCGCAAAATTAATGTCAACATGATGTGGGTAGCCCGGCCAGGCTACCCCGTTTGCGGCCAGTTCGGCGCGCTACTTGCCCAAGGCGACCAGCTGCGCCGCCGCGGCCAGCGCCGCCTCGCGCGGCGTGCCGGCTTCGTCCCGCTGTATCAATTGCAGCATCGCCACGAGATGGTCGCGGTCGATCGCCTTGTTTTCTTCAATCAACCGCCGCACCGCGCGCCCCACTTCCTGATCTACCTGCTCTCTGCGTTGATCGTCGGTATCCATCGCCTGCTCCTGTTCAGTTGGAAAGTTGACGGCGGCTTGCCGCTCCACCTCACCCTAGCCGCAATGCGACTTTATGCCAATGCCTGAAGCAATACCACTTATTCAGATAGGTTATAAATATATAATCAATTTCTCTTTTATTCAGCCCAAACGTACTCTTAGCAGCAAGAAACAGACTGAAGGACTGACTTTTATGGCGACTGATACCACTCACACTTACCCCGAGCGACGCTTTCCGCTGTTCGGCCTGCCGCGGCTGGTGCCGGGGCTGGCGCTGACCGGCGCGCTCACCGCGCTGGCCGTCTGGGCCGGCGATATTCCCTGGGTGGCGGAGCTGGGGCTGGGGGCGTTGACGCTGGCGATCCTGATCGGCATTCTGGTGGGCAACACGCTGTACCCCCGCTGGCAAACCGTTTGTCACGGCGGCGTGCAGCTGGCCAAACAGCGCCTGCTGCGTTTGGGGATTATTCTTTACGGCTTCCGGCTGACCTTTCAGCAGATCGCCGACGTGGGCGCCAGCGGCATTATCATCGACGCGCTGACCCTGATCACCACCTTCCTGCTGGCCTGTTGGCTCGGCAAGAAAGTGTTCGGCATCGACAGCCAGACCGCGATACTGATCGGCGCCGGCAGCAGCATTTGCGGCGCGGCGGCGGTGATGGCCACCGAGCCGGTGCTGAAGGCCGACTCCAGCAAAGTGGCGGTGGCGGTTTCGACCGTGGTGGTGTTCGGCACCCTGGCTATCTTCGTCTATCCGTGGCTGTATCAGTTGAATGAACACTTCCAGTGGCTGCCGTTCAGCCAGGAAACCTTCGGCATCTACGCCGGCTCCACCATTCACGAAGTGGCTCAGGTGGTCGCCGCCGGGCACGCCATCGGGCCGGACGCCGAAAATGCGGCGGTGATCGCCAAGATGATCCGCGTGATGATGCTGGCGCCGTTCCTGCTGCTGCTGTCGGGCTACATCAGCCGCGGCAGCGCAGGCAAGGCGGAAAAATCCGCCATCACCATTCCGTGGTTCGCCGTGCTGTTTATCGCCGTCGCCGGGCTGAACTCCTTCAACCTGCTGCCGGCCACGCTGGTGCGCCATCTGATCACCGCCGACACCTGGATGCTGGCGATGGCGATGGCGGCGCTGGGGTTGACCACCCACATCAGCGCCGTGCGCCAGGCCGGGGTGAAACCGATTCTGTTGGCGACGCTGCTGTTCGTCTGGCTGCTGGTCGGCGGCGGCGCGATAAACCAACTGGTGCAACACCTGCTGTAATCGCCCTCGGCGGCCCGCTTCGGCGGGCCGCCGCTTTTCGCCATTCAATCCGCCCGCCATCAATGCCATAATGTCACCGATAACACAGGAGAATGAAGATGAAGTTTGTCGGTGCACATGTCAGCGCGTCAGGCGGCGTGGATCAGGCGGTTATCCGCGCGCACGAATTGGAGGCGACCGCGTTCGCCCTGTTCACCAAAAATCAGCGTCAATGGAAGGCCGCGCCGCTGGCCGCCGACGTTATCGATAAGTTCAAGAGCGCCTGCGCCCAGTACGGCTTCGGGCCGGGGCAGATCCTGCCGCACGACAGCTACCTGATCAACCTGGGCCACCCGGTGGCCGAGGCGTTGGAAAAATCGCGCGAGGCGTTTATCGACGAGCTGCAGCGCTGCGAACAGCTGGGGCTGACGCTGCTGAACTTCCACCCCGGCAGCCACCTGCTGCAAATCGATGAAGACAAGTGCCTGGCGCGCATCGCCGAATCGATCAATATCGCGCTGGATAAAACCGCCGGCGTGACGGCGGTGATCGAGAACACCGCCGGCCAGGGCAGCAACCTGGGCTTCAAATTCGAACACCTGGCGGCGATCATCGACGGCGTGGAAGACAAAAGCCGCGTCGGCGTCTGCATCGACACCTGCCACGCCTTCGCCGCCGGGTACGATCTGCGTACCGAAGAAGACTGCGAGCATACCTTCAAGCAGTTGGGCGACATCGTCGGCTTCAATTACCTGCGCGGCATGCACCTGAACGATGCCAAGAGCGAGTTCAACAGCCGCGTCGACCGCCACCACAGCCTGGGGGAAGGCAACATCGGCAAAACGGTGTTCAGCTACATCATGCGCGATCCGCGTTTCGACAATATCCCGCTGATTCTGGAAACGGTAAACCCGGACATCTGGGCGGAAGAGATCGCCTGGCTGAAAGCGCAGCAGTAACGCGGCGCCCAAACGACAAAACCGGAGCCTGGGCTCCGGTTTTTTTATGGCTGGATCGCCGTTACGCCACGCTGGCCGCCGGTACTTCAGCACGTTTCAGCAGGGCATAAGCCACCCCGGCCAACAGCGTGCCGGCGGCGATCGCTACCAGGTACAGCAGCACCGGCGAAATCGCGCCCGGGATCAGCAGCACGAACAGCCCGCCGTGCGGCGCCATCAGTTTGGCGCCGAACGCCATCGACAGCGCGCCGGTCAGCGCCCCGCCGGCGATGCAGCACGGCAGCACACGCATCGGATCGCGGGCGGCGAACGGAATCGCCCCTTCGGTGATGAAGCACAGCCCCAGCACCAACGCCGCCTTGCCGCCTTCCTGTTCGGATTTCGGGAACTTGCGGCGCGCCAGCAGCGTCGCCAGCCCCATCGCCAGCGGTGGCACCATGCCCGCCGCCATGATTGCCGCCATCGGCGCATACACCGAGGAACTGAGCAGCGCCACGCCGAATGCATAGGCCGCTTTGTTCACCGGGCCGCCCATGTCGGTGCACATCATGCCGCCGAGGATTGCCCCCAGCAGTACGGCGTTGGCGGTGCCCAGCGATTGCAGCCAATGGGTCAGGCCTTCCATGATTTTCGCCACCGGCGTGCCGACCACGTAAATCATGATGAGACCGGTGATCAGGCTGGCCACCAGCGGAATGATCAAGATAGGTTTCAGCGCTTCCATACTCTGCGGCAGACGCAGCTTGCTGCTGATCGCCTTGGCGACGTAACCCGCCAGGAAACCGGCGATGATGCCACCGAGGAACCCGGCGCCGGTGCTCACCGCCAGCATGCCGCCGATCAGGCCCGGCGTCAGGCCCGGACGATCCGCGATGGAAAAGGCGATGAAACCGGCCAATACCGGCACCATCAGCGCGAAGGCGGAGCCGCCGCCGATCTGCATCAGCGCCGCCGCCAACGTGCCTTTGACTTCAAACGCCTTGATGCCGAACACGAAAGACAGCGCGATACACAGGCCGCCGGCCACCACCATCGGCAGCATGTAGGACACGCCGGTCAGCAGGTGACGATACGGGCCGTTGCCCTCTTTCTTCTTCGCCGCCGGCGCCGCGCCGCCGCGCTGCTGCGGCTGGAACACTTCAGCTTCGGCCAGCGCCTTGTCCAGTTCCTGCGCGGTTTTCTTCAGCGCCAGACCGGTGGAAGTACGATACATCGGTTTACCGGCAAACTTGTCCAGATCCACCTCGATGTCCGCCGCGACGATCACCAGATCCGCCGCCGCCACTTCTTCCGGGGTGATGGCGTTACCGGCGCCCACGGAGCCGCGCGTTTCCACTTTCACCCACCAGCCGCGTTTCTTCGCTTCACTTTCAATGGCTTCGGCCGCCATAAAGGTGTGCGCCACGCCGGTTGGGCAAGCGGTGATCGCCACGATGCGTTTTTGCCCATCGGCTTTCACCGGCGGCGCCGCCTGCCGTGCCTGATAGGTTTCAGCTTCGGCCCTGGCGCGCGCCAGAAAAGCGTCCGGTTCACGCACCGCCTGTTCTACATCGCCCACATACACCAATTTGCCGTTCAGCCCGGCGTCAGCAGGGGCAGCCTGCCCCGCCACCGCCACCAGTTCGGCGTCCTGCAGCGACTCGACCAGCGTCAGGCCGGTTTTGGCCGCGGCGGCCTCCAGCATGCGTTTCGCCAGGTGGCCACGGGCCTGCCCCAGCGAACTGTCTACCATCAGCAGCGTTTTCATTCTGCCTCCTGCTATTGATTGAAAGGTTTCAGATCGACGCGCGCCATCATCGCGGCCAACTGGGGACGATCGGTCACGCCGACGTTGCTCTGGCTGACCGCCAGCGCCGCTACCGCCGTGGCCAGACGCAGAGTGTGTTCGCTGGATTCGCGCATCAGCAGGCCGTAAATCAGACCGCCTACCATCGAATCGCCGGCGCCCACGGTGCTGACCACCTCACAGGACGGCGGTTTGGCGATCCAGGCGCCGGATGCGTTAACCCACAGCGCGCCTTCCGCGCCAAGGGAGATAACCACGTGGGCGATGCCCTGCTCGCGCAGCGCATGCGCGGCCTCGACCACGTCCGCCAGCGTCGGCAGCGGGCGACCGGCCCAGATTTCCAGCTCGCGGCGGTTCGGTTTGACCAGCCACGGCGAGGCCTTCAGCCCGGCGACCAGCGCTTCGCGGCTGCTGTCGAAAATGATGCACGGGCACTTGGCGCGCAGCTGGGTCATCCAGTCGGTAAAGGCGTCGGGATCGACGCCGGCCGGCAGGCTGCCGCTCACCGCCACCATGTCAAATTGGCCCAGCCAGCTCAGCGAGTCGCTGACGAAGCGATCCCAGTCCTGCGGCGTCACTTCGAAGCCGGAGAAGTTGAAATCGGTCACTTCGCCGTCTTTTTCCGTCAGCTTGACGTTGATGCGGGTGCGCCCCGGCACCACCTGAAAGCGGTTGGCGATCCCCAGATCGCTGAACAGCAGCTGGAAACCGTCCTGATTGTCTTTGCCCAGGAAGCCGCCGACGGTGACGTCGATGCCCAAATCCTTCAACACCTTGGCGACGTTGATGCCCTTACCGGCGGCGTGCAGGCCGGCGGTTTTTACCCGGTTGACTTCCCCGCGCTCGATCTGCGGGCAGAAACCCACCAGATCGTACGCCGGGTTCAGGGTGATCGTTGCTACTCTTCTGCTCATGCTGCGCCCTCGCCCAGTCCTTCATTAATCGCTTCGCCTATCGCCTTCAGCGCGGCTTCAGCATCTTCTCCATTGGCGGTAAAGCGCAGGTGATGCCCTTTCTTCACGCCCAGCGCCACCACCTTCATCAGACTGCGCCCGTTGGCCGGCTTGCCGCTGCCGTCCAGGTTGGTGACGGTGATGTCACTGTTGAAACTTTTGATCACGTTGACCAGCGCCGTGCCCGGCCGCGCGTGCAGACCATGCTCGTTGCGGATCACGAATTCGGCGCTCAGCACGCTGCTTTCCTCAGCCACTTCACTGGTCAGCAGCGCCAGCACCCCGGCGGCATCCGCCTTCAGCAAACGTTCAGCTTTACTGGCCAGCAGCAGATCGCTGAGGTAGTTGAGCACCGCCAGCGGCTGCGCGTCGGCGACCGACACCGTCAGCAGCAGCGCCACCGGCTCGCCGTCTTCCACGAAAGCCTGCGCCGGGCGGCTGACGGTGGCCGCGCTGGCCAGGTTGCCTTCGACGCTGTCGCTCAGCCAGATGCCCTGCCCCAGGTTCAGCGGCTTGCGGGTGATGACATCACTGACGAACTGCGCGTTGACCGCGCCGGCCTTTTGCAGCCGGCCGGCGTTCAGCGCCTGCAGCGTCATCAGGCTGTCGGCGGCGACGTCGAGCGCAATCAGCGAGACGTCGAACTGGAATTCGGCGCTCTGCTGTTCGCCCATCAGCAGGCTGCGCAGTTCCTCCGCAGAGGTGGTTTGCGCCAGCCGCTCCGCCACGCTGTCATCGCTCAGGACGTGAGTGAGCTGGCGCAGCAGCGCCAAATGCTCGTCGGAGCGGGCGGCGATGCCGATCGCCACATAGGCGGTCTGGCCTTCGCCCCACGCAATGCCCTGCGGGAACTGGAACACCTGCACGCCGGTTTTCAACACCAGATCGCGAGTATCGGTGGTGCCGTGCGGAATGGCGATGCCGTTACCCAGATAGGTGGACGTCTGCAGTTCGCGCTGCAGCATGCCGTCCACGTAACCGGCGCTGACGCAGCCGGCGTCGGTCAGGGCGGCGGCCACCAGGCGGATGGCCTCTTGCTTACCGTCGGCAACGGCGCCCAGATGAATGTCTTGCGGTGACAACTGGAACATGATTCTCCTCTCCTGCTGAATTGAATCGTTTCAGCTTTATTGAGAAAAAGGAGCGTTACCCGTTCGCCACAAGCGGCCGGACAACGCTGAAACGTTTCAAGGAGTGTGTGAGCTGCACAAGACGAAAGCAAGCTTTCTCCCTTTCGCCATTGCAGATTTTTGAGCTTACGCACACTTTCATCGGCTCATTGGTCAGCGCCGGAGCAAAATGACATACTGTGCTGAAACTTTGCTGACGGAGAAAAGCATGAACGTAGTGACGGGCGTCGGGGTGATCATCGTCAACCCTCAAGGCGAGATTTTGTTGGGTAAACGCTGCGGCTCCCACGCGCCCTTTTGGTCGATCCCCGGCGGGCATCTGGATGCCGGTGAAACCTTCGAGCAGTGCGCCCAGCGCGAAATCGCCGAAGAAACCGGGTTGCTTATCGATCCGCCGCGCTTCGTTGGCGTCAGCAACAATCTGCAAACCTGGCGCGCCGAAGGCAAACACACCGTGTCTATCTGCCTGCAGGTGGATCACCCCGGCGGCAACGCCGAGCTGAAAGAGCCCGAGAAATGCGCCGAATGGCGCTGGTGCGCGCCGGACGCCCTGCCGGAACCCCATTTCGAAGCCAGCCGCACGGCGATCCGCCTGTGGCTGAGCGGCCAGGCCTATCTGCCCACGGCCTGACCCATCGCGAGCGCGCGCTGCGCCGCCCACCGCTATATAAAATAGAATATAACGCTATTTTTTGCGATATATGCCATTTTTTTGACTACGGATAACCCTATAGGGTTAACCCTCTTCTATCATTACCCCTGCAATCGACGTGGCATTCTGACCTCCGGTCGGTGGCCTTTTGGCAAGATTTTATTTTAAATTCATAATTATAAGCGGGTTTACCATGAGCAAAAAACTGACTGGCTTTGAAAAAAAGCGCCGGTGGGGATGGCTATGGCTTTTGCTGCTGGGGATTATCCTCGGCGCGGCGCTGTTGGCCGGGACCGCCACCGTCTTCCATAAAACCAGCGATACCACCTTCTGCGTTTCCTGCCACACCATGCAACAGCCGCTGGCCGAATATCAGGGCAGCGTCCACTTCCAAAACACCAAGGGCATCCGCGCCGAGTGCGCCGACTGCCACGTGCCGCACCAGCCGATCGACTACCTGTGGACCAAGATCCGCGCGGTGAAAGACATTTACGGCGAGATGGTCGGCACCATCGATACGCCGGAAAAATACGAAGCGCACAAGCTGGCGATGGCGCAGTCGGTCTGGAAAACGCTGAAAGAGAACGACTCGGCCACCTGCCGTTCCTGCCACAGCTACGACGCCATGGACATCACCGCCCAGCGCCCTGAGGCGCGCCTGCAACACCCGGTGGCGATCAAACAGGGCGAAACCTGCATCGACTGCCACAAGGGCGTGGCCCACATCCTGCCGGACATGAGCGGCGAAACCCAGGCCGGCGCCGCCGAGCTGGCGAAGGCCGCGGCGTTGACCGCCCCGGGCGCCACCACCCTCTACACCATCGCCACCGAACCGTTCTTCCTCGGCGCGGACGACAGCCATAACGCCGGCAACCTGATGCCGTCCACCGAAGTGCAGGTGGTGAAACAGGAGGGCGACAAGGTGCTGGCCACCGTGAGCGGCTGGCAGCAAGACGGCGTCAGCGAAGTGTTTTACGCCGCGCAGGGCAAGCGCATCCTCAGCGTGCTGCTGGGTGAGGACGCGCGCCAACAGCTGAAGACCGCGTCGACTCAGACCGATGCGGAAACCGGCCTGGTCTGGCATCAGGTTTCTTTGCAGGTGTGGCTGCCGCGCAAGCAGCTGATCGACGATCAGCAAAAAATCTGGCGTTACGCCGCGGACATGATGTCGGCCAACTGCACCGGCTGCCACGGGCTGACCGCGCTCGATCGCTTCAACGCCAACCAATGGATCGGCGTCATCAAAGGCATGGCGCCGCGCACCTCGCTGACGCAGGAACAGCTGCGCGTGCTGACGCAATACGTACAAAAACACGCCAGCGACATGCCACCTGCCGCACCGGCCAAGCTTTAAGGGAGAAGCGCAATGAGCAACCAACAACCGTTAAAAATGAGCCGCCGCCGCTTCCTGACCGGCGCCGCCGCGCTGACCGCCGCCCCGCTGCTGGCGGGCTTATGGCCCAAAGCGGCACTGGCGCAGGCCATCAGCGAAGCGCTGCCGCAGTTCATCGTCTTGCGTCAGGCGCAAAAAGGCATCCTGACCGGCGCCCACTGGGGCGCGTTTGAGGCCATCGTGCAGGACGGCAAGATGGTCGGCGTGCAGCCGGTGCAGGACGATCCGTATCCCAATGAGCTGATCACCATGGCGCCTTATCAGGTGCACGCCGAGAACCGCATCAAATACCCGATGGTGCGCAAAAGCTGGCTGGAAGGCGGCCCCGGCAGCCGCACCGAGCTGCGCGGCCGCGATGAGTGGGTGCGCGTCAGCTGGGACAAAGCGACCGAGCTGGTGTGCAATGAGATCGTTCGCCTGCAGAAAGATCACGGCCCGCAGTCGATCTACGCCGGTTCCTACGGCTGGAAAAGCGTCGGCATGCTGCACAACAGCCGCACGCTGCTGCAGCGCCTGATGAACCTGACCGGTGGTTTCCTCGGCTACGCCGGCGACTACTCCACCGGCGCGGCGCAGGTGATCATGTCGCACGTGGTCGGTTCGATGGAGGTCTACGAACAGCAGACCGCCTGGCCGAACGTGATCGAGAACAGCGAGTTGGTGATCCTGTGGGGCTGCAACCCGATGGTCACGCTGAAGAACAGTTGGAACGTGCCGGATCACGTCGGCCAGACCGGCTTCGAAGCGCTGAAGAAGAAAGGCACCCGGGTGATCAGCATCGATCCGGTGCACAATGACAGCGCCAAGTTCGTCAATGCGCAGTGGATCGCCCCGCGCCCTTACACCGACGGCGCCATGCTGATCGGCATCGCCCACACGCTGCTGACCGAGAAGCTGCATAACCCGGACTTCCTGAAAACCTATACCGTCGGCTTCGACAAGTTCCAGGCCTACCTGCTGGGCGAGAACGACGGCGTGGCGAAAACCGCCGAATGGGCGGCCGACATCAGCGGCGTCGATGCCGACACGCTGCGCGCGTTGGCGCGCGAGATGGCGAAGAGCCGCACCATGATCATGGGCGGCTGGGGCATTCAGCGTCAGCACCACGGCGAACAGCAGCACTGGCTGTTGGTGACGGTGGCGGCGATGCTCGGCCAAATCGGCCTGCCGGGCGGCGGCTTCGGCTTCAGCTACCACTATTCGTCCGGCGGCAGCCCGACCGCCAAGGGCGGCATCATCGCCGGCATCTCCGCCGGCAATGCGCCGAAGAACTCGCCGGCGCCGATCCCGGTGGCGCGCATCGCCGAATGCCTGAGCAATCCGGGCAAAACCATCGACTTCAACGGCGCCAAGGTCACCTACCCCGAGGTGAAAATGGTGTATGTGGCGGGCGGCAACACCTTCCACCAGCATCAGGACACCAATAACCTGGTCAAAGCCTGGCAGCGGCCGGACACCATCGTGGTCAACGAGCCTTACTGGACCGCCACCGCCAAGCATGCCGATATCGTGCTGCCGGCCACCACCAGCTACGAGCGCAACGATCTGGAAATGGGCGGCGACTATTCGCAGCTCTACGTGTTCCCGATGCATCAATGCGTGCCGCCGCAGCACGAATCGCGCAGCGACTTCGACATCTTCTCGGCGATGGCGGCCAGGCTGGGCGTGCAGGAAGCCTTTACCGAAGGCAAGGACGAAACCCAGTGGCTGAAAGGCATGTACGACGACATGAAAAACCAGGCGCGCGCCGCGCGGGTGGCGCTGCCGCCGTTCGACATGTTCTGGCAATCCAACAACTACGTGCGTTTCCCGGTGCCGGAGGCCAATAAGCAGTGGGTGCGCTTTGCCGACTATCGCGACAACCCGCTGCTTAACCCGCTGGGCACGCCGTCGGGCAAGATCGAAATCTACTCCGACGCCATCGCCAAAATGCATTATGCGGATTGCCCCGGCATCCCGACCTGGATGCCGCCGCACGAGTGGTATCGCGGGCCGGAAGCGGCCAAGTATCCGCTGTCGCTCAATACCGCGCACCCGACCAATCGGCTGCATTCCCAGCTCGACAATACGCCGCTGCGCAAGAAATACGCGGTGGCGGATCGTGAGGCGATCCTGATCCACCCGCAGGACGCGCAGCCGCGCGGCATCACCGGCGGCGATCTGGTGCGGGCGTTTAACGATCGCGGCCAGATCCTGGTGGGGGCGGTGGTCAGCGAAGACGTGCGGCCCGGCGTGGTGCGCATCAGCGAAGGCGCCTGGTTCGATCCGGCCGATCCGGCGCAGCCCGGCTCGCTGTGCAAGAACGGCAACGTCAACTGCCTGACCTTCGACATCGGCTCTTCCAGCCTGGCGCAGGGCAACTGCGGGCAGATGGCGCAGCTGCAGATCGAGAAATATCAGGGGCCGGCGCTGAAAAATACCGCACACGCGGTGCCGCAAGGCGCCTGATTTACCGGCAAGCAAGGGGGCGCGGCGCGCCCCTGTTTTCCTCGTCGCCGCGCGACAGAGTCGCTGACTCTGCGCCGAGGGATAGCGGTTTGCGTTTCTTTTCAACGGGCGTATGATGCGCGCGACCTCCCTTTTTCGACGAATTATCAACCGCCATGCCGACTTCATCCGCAGTAACGCGACGCACGCCCGATCTCACTTCACTGGCCTTTTTGGCGGTGGCCTTCCTGACCGGTATCGCCGGCGCGTTGCAAACCCCGACGCTGAGCCTGTTTCTGGAAACCGAAGTCAAGGTGCGGCCGGCGCTGGTTGGGTTGTTCTTTACCGGCAGCGCGGTGATCGGCATTCTGGTCAGCCAGTTTCTCGCCGGCCGTTCGGATAAAAAAGGCGACCGCAAATCACTGATCTTCCTCTGCTGCATGCTGGGCGCGTTGGGGTTCACCCTGTTCGCCTGGAGCCGCAACTATTACCTGCTGCTGCTCGTCGGCGTGCTGCTCACCAGCTTCGGCTCCACCGCTAACCCGCAAATGTTCGCGCTGGCGCGCGAACACGCCGATCGCACCGGGCGCGAGGCGGTGATGTTCACCTCTATCATGCGCGCCCAGGTCTCGCTCGCCTGGGTAATCGGCCCGCCGATCGCCTTCGCGCTGGCGCTGGGATTCGGCTTCAAGACCCTGTATCTGGCGGGCGCGGCGGCCTTTGTGTTGTGCGGCCTGCTGGTGTGGCAGCGGTTGCCTTCGATGCCGAAAGCCGTGGCGACGGGCGCCCCGCTGGCCGCGCCGCGGCAGCATCGCCGCGATGCGCTGCTGCTGTTCGCCGCCTGCACCCTGATGTGGACCGCCAACAGCATGTACCTGATCACTATGCCGTTGTATGTAGTGCACGAACTGCGGCTGCCGGAGCGGCTGGCCGGGATATTGATGGGCGCCGCCGCCGGGCTGGAGATCCCCATCATGCTGCTCGCCGGGCTGGCGGCGAAACGCTGCGGCAAGCGTTTCCTGATGCGCGTGGCGGCGGCCGCCGGCGTGCTGTTCTACGCTGGTCTGCTGCTTATCACCGGCAGTGGGCAACTCATCGCTCTGCAGCTGCTGAATGCGGCGTTTATCGGCGTGCTGGCGGGGATAGGCATGCTCTATTTCCAGGATTTGATGCCCGGTCAGGCCGGCACGGCCACCACGCTGTTCACCAATACCATTCGGGTGGGTTGGATCATCGCCGGCGCCCTCGCCGGCGCAGTGGCGGAAATCTGGAGCTACCATGCGGTGTTTTACGCCGCGCTGGCGATGGCGGCAGGCGCGACGCTGTGTCTGTGGCGGTTGAAAGACGCTTAAGGCGCGGTGTCCGCTTCCAGCCTGGCGAGATAAATCAGCGCCTGATCGCGGTGATCGTGGCACATGTCGCGGCTCGGCTGCAGGCTGCCGCACACCTTCGGCCGCAACGGCGAATGAAACAGGCCGCAGCGCAGCCGTTCATCCAGATGAATGCAGCGGGTATTGGCGGGCTTGCCGTTCGGCATGCCGGGGATCGGGCTGGATATTGACGGCGCGATACAGCAGGCGCCGCAGTCGCTGCGACAGTCCATCAGCGCTACTCCTGGCGGGCTGGGGAAAAGAAGCGCGACAATAGCAGCCGCGCGCGGTGGCCGCCAGCAGAATCCCTGCGCCTTGGCGATCTTTACACTCGTCCCGCACCCCTCTTACCCCGGCCGATTCACCGCATGGCGAATAAACGCCCAAAAAGCCGCAATTTAAAGACAAAAACGCGTGAAGCGTGCAATTCCCACGCTTTACATGCGCCACACACACATGTACCATTGAGCTAGTACAAAAGAACCTCTTCCCTCAGGAGCACGCATGTCTACGGACACCATCCAGAAGCTGGCCCGCCCTTCCGTCCTCGGCGGCGCGATGATCATTGCCGGAACCGCCGTTGGCGCCGGCATGTTTTCCATTCCGATCGTCACTTCCGGTGTCTGGTTCAGCGGCTCCGTCGCGCTGCTGGTGTATACCTGGGCCTGCATGCTGCTTTCCGGCCTGATGATCCTCGAAGCCACGCTGAACTACCCGAGCGGCGCCAGCTTCAACACCATGGTCAAGGATCTGCTGGGCAAAGGCTGGAACGCCGTGAACGGCCTGTCGGTGGCGTTCGTGCTGTACATCCTGACCTACGCCTATATCTCCGCCGGCGGCTCGATCATCGCGCACACGCTGGAGGGCATCGTCGGCGTCGGCCAGACCACCGCCGGCCTGGTGTTCGCGCTGGTCGTGGCGTTTATCGTCTGGCTCTCCACCCGCGCGGTCGACCGCCTGAGCACCATTCTGATCGGCGGTATGGTGATCACCTTCGTGATGTCGGTGGGCGACATGTTTACCCACGTGCAGCCCGCGGTGCTGTTCAACACCGGCGATGACCAGGCCAGCTATCTGCCTTACGCCCTGGCGGCGCTGCCTTACCTGCTGACCTCATTCGGCTACCACGGCAACATTCCCGGGCTGGTGAAGTACTACCGCAAGGACAGCGGCTCCGTGGTGCGCAGCCTGGTGTACGGCACCCTGCTGGCATTGGCGATCTACATCCTGTGGCAGTATGTGATTCAGGGCAATATCGCGCGCGACGCCTTTAAGCAGGTGATCGCCGAGGGCGGCAATATCGGCAGCCTGCTCAAGCAAATGGGCAACGTCTCCAGCAGCCAGACCGTCAGCCAACTGCTGAACGCCTTCTCTTATATGGCGCTGGCCAGCTCGTTCCTCGGCGTGTCGCTGGGCCTGTTCGACTACCTGGCGGACTTCTGCAAGTTCAAGGACGACGCCGTCGGGCGCAGCAAGACCGCGCTGGTGACCTTTGTGCCGCCGACCCTGGCCGCGCTGCTGTTCCCGAACGGTTTCCTGTACGCCATCGGCTTCGCCGGGCTGGCGGCCACCATCTGGGCGGTGATCGTGCCGGCGCTGATGGCGCGCGCCAGCCGCCGCCGCTATCCGCAGGCCGGTTACCGCGCACCGGGCGGCAACGGCGTGATCCTGTTCGTCATCCTGTTCGGCTTGATCAACGCCGCCGCGCATATTCTGTCGCTGTTCGGCCTGCTGCCGGTCTTCCGGTAATCCTCGAAGGGAGAGCGCCTGCTCTCCCTTTCCCGCACTGTTTTTACGCCGGGCTATTGCCTGAAATCGGCGGCGCGAGTACCTTGTCGCAACTTCTCTAATACTCTTCATTGCGGATGAATTGAAATGGCAAGAGCTAACGAAATTAAGCGCGGCATGGCGATCAGCTACAACGGCAAGCTGCTGCTGGTAAAAGATATCGACGTGCAGAGCCCGAGCGCCCGCGGCGCCAGCACCCTGTACAAAATGCGCTTCTCCGACGTGCGCACCGGCCTGAAAGTGGAAGAACGCTTCAAGGGCGACGATATCCTGGACACCATTTCCCTGTCGCGCCGCAAGGTGAACTTCTCCTATATCGACGGCGAAGAATACGTGTTCATGGATGACGAAGATTACACGCCGTACATCTTCAAGAAAGACCAGATCGAAGACGAGCTGCTGTTCATTCCGGAAGGCGGCCTGCCGGGCATGCAGGTGCTGACGCTGGATGGCCAGGTGCTGGCGCTGGAGCTGCCGCAGACCGTGGATATGGAAATCGTCGAGACCGCGCCGGGCATCAAAGGCGCTTCCGCCAGCGCCCGCAACAAACCGGCCACCATGGCGACCGGTCTGGTGATCCATGTGCCGGAATACCTCAGCGCCGGCGACAAGATCCGCATTCATATCGCCGAACGCCGCTACATGAGCCGCGCCGACTAGTCGCGCCAGCGGGGCCGATGCTCGGCCCCGTTTCATTTTCCGCTACGGCAATTCCGGGAAAAAGCGCCGCTTGAGCGCCAGCTCGACGCCGCGCAGCTCCGCCAGCCCTTTCAACCGCCCGATGGCCGAATAGCCCGGATTGGTTTTCTTTTTCAAATCGTCCAGCATCTGATGCCCATGATCGGGGCGCATCGGGATCGGCCGCCGATCGCCCGCCCGCTGCCGACGCAGTTCTTCGGTCAGGATCGCTTCGATCACCGCCACCATGTCCACATCGCCCTGCAGATGCGCCCCCTCGTGGAAGCTTTTCGGGTTCTCCTCGCGGCAGGTGGCGCGCAGGTGGGTAAAGTGAATGCGATCGCCGAAGGTTTCAATCATCCGCACCAGATCGTTGTCGGCGCGCACGCCGTAGGAACCGGTGCACAGGGTGAAGCCGTTATGAATGCTGTCGACGGTCTGCTTCAGCCACTGCATGTCTTCAATCGTGGAGACGATGCGCGGCAGGCCGAGGATCGGCCGCGGCGGATCGTCGGGATGCACCGCCAGCCGGATGCCGGCCTCTTCCGCCACCGGCACGATGGCGCGCAGAAAGGCCGCCATGTTTTCGCGCAGCTGCGCCTTGTCGATGCCGTCGTATTCCGCCAGGCGGCGGCGGAACTGCTCCAGCGTATAACCTTCTTCCGCCCCAGGCAGCCCGGCGATGATATTGCCCGTCAGCGTGGCTTTCTCCTCCTCGCTCATGGCGGCGAAATAGGCTGCCGCCTGACTGCGCTCTTGCGGCGTATAGTCAGCCTCGGCGCCGGCGCGCTGCAGGATATGCAGCTCGAACGCGGCGAAGGCGATCTGATCGAAACGCAGCGCTTTGGCGCCGTCCGGCAGCGAATAGGCCAGATCGGTGCGCGTCCAGTCGAGGATCGGCATGAAGTTGTAGCAGACGGTATCGATGCCGCAGGCCGCCAGGTTGCGCAGCGTCTGCTGGTAATGGGCGATATGCCGCTGCCAGTCACCGCTGTGAGTTTTGATTTCCTCATGCACCGGCACGCTCTCGACCACCGACCACACCAGTCCTTTTTCCGCCAGTAACGTCTGGCGCGCGCGGATCTCATCGATCGGCCAGACTTCGCCGTTCGCGATATGATGCAGCGCCGTCACCACCCCGGTCGCCCCGGCCTGACGCACGTCGTCCAAAGAAACCGGATCGTTCGGGCCATACCAACGCCATGTTTGTTCCATGTATTGTCCTTATGCCTGTCTCGCACCGCAATGCTGTTATACCAGTTTAATTTAGATGTCAGTTATCTTTAACTTACTCTTTCGCCACGCGCTGTCAAAACCGAACCCCTCATTGGTTGATCCACTTCACGCTTCTGGCTTATTTTGGGCTGACCAATTCCTTTAACCGGCCGACATCCTTACACTGGTCGCAGTTTTTTATCGCCGGCGCCACCCTGTCTATGTGGCAGAAAACTGGTCTGCTAACTTGGCGCAAGTGGCCCGCCAGCTGTCTTACACGCTTTGGAGATGAGATGAAAACGATCGCCAACACCCCGCTGCCCGGCGCCGTCCGGCAGCCGGGCTATGACCGCCGGGCCCTGCGCAGCCGCATCGTGCACCTTGGCTTCGGCGCGTTCCACCGCGCGCATCAGGCGCTGCTGACCGATCGGGTGCTGAACGCCCACGGCGGCGACTGGGGCATTTGCGAGATCAGTCTTTCCGGCGGCGTGCCGCTGTTTGAGGCGCTGCGGCAACAGGATCATCTGTACAGCGTGCTGGAGAAAGGCGCGGACGGCCATCAGGCCATCGTGGTCGGCGCGGTGCATGAGAGCCTGCACCGCAAGCTGGAGGGCATCGCCGCGGTGCTGGAGAAGCTGGCCGAACCGCAGGTGGCGATCGTCTCGATGACCATCACCGAAAAAGGCTACTGCATCGAACCCGGCAGCGGACGGTTGGATCGACAGCATTCGGGGATCGTCGCCGATCTGGCGTGGCCGCATCAGCCGCAGACCGCGCCCGGCATTTTGGTGGAAGCGCTGCGGTTGCGGCGCGAACGCGGCCTGCCCGCCTTCTCCCTGCTTTCCTGCGACAATATTCCGGAGAACGGCCACGTGTTGCGCCGGGCGGTGCTCGATCTGGCGCAGGCGCGGGATCCGTCGCTCGCCGACTGGATCGCCACCGCCGCCACCTTCCCCTGCACCATGGTGGATCGCATCGTGCCGGCCGCCACGCCGGCCACGCTGGATGAGATCGCCGCCGCGCTGGGCGGCGTGCGCGACGAATGCGCCATCGCCTGCGAGCCCTTCATTCAATGGGTAGTGGAAGACAACTTCACCGCCGGACGCCCGGCGTGGGAGTTGGCCGGCGCCCAGTTGGTCAGCGATGTGCTGCCGTTTGAACACATGAAACTGCGCATGCTGAACGGCAGCCACTCGTTCCTGGCTTACTTAGGCTACCTGGGCGGCTACCGCTATATCAACGAGTGCATGGCGGATGAGCACTACCGCCGCGCCGCCCTGCGGTTGATGCTGGACGAACAGGCGCCGACGCTGAGCGTCACCGGCATCAGCCTGCCCGACTACGCCGCGCAGCTCATCGCGCGCTTTAGCAATCCGGCGCTGCAACACCTCACCTGGCAGATCGCCATGGACGGCACGCAAAAGCTGCCGCAGCGCCTGCTGGACGCCGTGCGCTGGCATCTGCGGCACGGTGGCGACTATAGCGGGCTGGCGCTGGGCGTGGCGGGCTGGATGCGTTACGTCGGCGGCGTCGATGACGCCGGTGAGCCGATCGACATTCGCGATCCGCTGGCAGACGTGCTGAAGCAGACGATCGCCGCAACGCCGGACGATCGGCGGCGCGTAGCGGCGCTGTTGGCGTTGAAATCGGTATTCGGCGAAGCGCTGGCGGCGCATGCGGCATTTACCGACGCGGTGACGCAAGCCTATTTATCGCTGCGCGATCGCGGCGCGCGTGAAACGGTGAAGGAGTGGGTGATGCGGTGAGGAGCCTGCAGGGCCGAGAATAACCATGCCGGCGTAACGTTACGCCGGCATGGCGGAACGACTTAACGATAAACGACCGTCATAACAGCGAGTTTCTTCTGTTGGTCCACCCACTTCATTTCGGTTGTGCCTAGATTTAGCGGAAGTTCTTTGCGTGTAGCATCAAAACCTGACAACGCTTGCTGGGCCTGATAACGCTGGCCGTTGCGGTAACATTGCGTATTCGCCTTAGAATCTGCAATCTTGACCGTGCAAGGACTTTCAACGATAGAACCGACGAAGCGAATTACCCCACCGGCCACGCCTGCATGACTCACTGCCGTCCATGAAAACAACATTCCTACGATCAAAAATAACCGAAAGGCATTCATGGCAACCTCATTTTTAGTTAAGCCAATTTAACCATAGAGGATCTTGTTAGGAATAATCGCAAGGAAAGGGACAGGATTTGATCGTTAATCGCGTCATTAACAATGTAAAAACAAGCTACTAACAAAAGTTAACCGTATCTAATACAGGGTTTTATCTAAGAATTTTCTTGCAAAGAAAGATGGATTTTATCGGTTGAAAAGCGCAGGGTGACGTGCAAAATTTGCGAGATAGAGCACAAATTAAATCGCGGTCGTTTCACCGATACGGCTGCGTAACTCATTTATTAAGCAGGTTAATTTTTGCGCCAGGAATGATTAATGACCAAAACCAATTTGATTACCGGTTTCCTCGGCAGCGGTAAAACCACCACTATCCGCCATTTGCTGGCTCATAAACCCGAACATGAACGCTGGGCGGTATTGGTCAATGAATTCGGCGAGATTGGCATCGACGGCGCGCTGCTGGCGGACAGCGGCGCGGTGCTCAAAGAGATCCCCGGTGGCTGCATGTGCTGCGTCAACGGCCTGCCGATGCAGGTGGGCTTGAATATGCTGTTGCAGCAGGCCAAACCGGACCGGCTGCTGATCGAGCCGACCGGGCTCGGGCATCCGAAACAAATCCTGTCGCTGCTGACCCAGGAGAGTTATGCCGGCTGGATCGATCTGCAGGCCACCCTGTGCCTGCTGGATGCCCGCCAGCTCAGCCAGCCCCGCTACCGCGACAACGAAAACTTCCGCGATCAGCTGGCCGCGGCCGACGTTATTTTGGCCAGCAAAAGCGACACCTATCAGCCGGAAGACAGGCGGGCGCTGGAGGCCTGGAGGGCGCAAGACCCGCTGCAGCGGCCCTGCTACGCCATCGCGCAAGGCGAAACGGATGTCGCGCTGTTGTCACTTCCGCGCACGAATCGTACAGAATTGCCGGACGCACAGCATCATCATGGTCAGGCGAAAAAGCAGGGGCTGGCGGCGCTGCGGCTGCCGGAGCACGCCCGCTGGCGGCGAGCGTTGAATGAAGGGCAAGGCTTCACCAGCTGCGGCTGGATTTTTGACGGCGATACCCGGTTCGACACCGTCGGTTTCATGGAATGGGTGCGACTCGCGCCGGTCGAACGCGCCAAAGGCGTGGTGCGCATCCCCGAAGGCACATTGCTGATCAATCGTCAGGGGCAGGATCTCAACATCGAAACCCGCCCGGTCGCGCCGCTCGACAGCCGAATTGAGCTTATCCACAGCGAAAATGCCGATTGGAATGCCCTGCAATCCGCCTTGTTTAAGATTCGTTTAAGTTAGACCCCGTACCGTTGCCCCCCGGTTGCCGCAGGGTAGCCGGGTTTTATTTCGTTTTCATTTTTCCAACAGGTTATGTCATGACACGCCGCAATTTACCCTTCATTCTCTTCTTCAATTTACTGGGCGTTGCGCTGTTTCTGTCCTGGTTCCTGCCGGCCAATCACGGCGGCTGGTTTACCCTGGATTCGGCGATCTTCTTCTTCTTTAACCGCCATCTGGCCACCGACCCGGCGTTTTTGCATCTGGTCGCCATCACCAACAACCGCGCGTTCGACGCGATCTCGCTGCTCGCCATGGGGCTGCTGTATCTGTACTTTTATCTGAAGCAGGACGCCGCCGGCCGCCGCCGCCTGGTGATCACCGGCGTGGTGATGCTGCTGACCGCCGTGGTGCTGAACCAGCTTGGCCACCTGCTGCCGGTGAAACATCCAAGCCCCACCCTGACCTTTGACAATATCCATCGCGTCAGCGAGCTGACCGGCATCCCCACCAAGGACGCTTCTGGCGACAGCTTCCCCGGCGACCACGGCATGATGCTGATTATTTTTTCCTGCTTTATGCTGCGCTATTTCGGCCGCGGCGCCTTCGCCGTCGCCCTGCTGATTACGGTGGTCTTCTCATTGCCGCGCGTGATGATTGGCGCCCACTGGTTTACCGATATCGCCGTCGGCTCATTGTCCGTAGTGCTGGTTGGCGCCAGCTGGGTGCTGATGACGCCTTGCAGCGACTGGATCGTCGATCGGTTGAATCGCCTGTTGCCCGGCAAGCACCGCCCCGGCCAACCATAATTTGTGTCTATGACTCATTCCGGGAGGCGCCCGCCTCCCGTCCTCTCCCCCTCGCCGCGCGCAAAAATTTCCCCGCCGTTCGTTAACGCTTTTGCAACCTGATTTCACGCCAGATTCATACATCGGACAATTGGCGTTTTTTATATGAAGATTTACATTATGTTACATCACAAATTCATATAAAAAAGACGGGAAAAAGGCTCGCAATCCCCTATTGGTTCCGGTAATCTCAGATGCGTTTGTGCCTGGTTTAAGTCGAATCAGTATGAAATCCGATAAAAATGTGCGTTCTCGCACGTTTTCAACGGTAACTGGTTGTCGATGCAACAGGTGCGGACTAGGCTCGTTTCGTTTGGCATTTTTCAGGTAGCGACTTTCGTCGTTAAGGACTTCAAGGGAAAACAACAACAATGGTCAAATCTCAACCGTTTCTGAGATATTTTTTGCGGGTAGTCCCTGCAATTGCCGCTGCGGTTATGCTGTCAGCGTGCAGCTCGACTCACACTTCGAACTTGAATAACGCACAAACTGAGATGCGTGCAGTTAATGACAAAGACGGTCTTTTACTGCAAGCCTCTCAGGATGAATTCGAAGCGATGGTCCGCAACGTTGACGTCAAGTCAAAGATTATGGATCAGTACGCGGACTGGAAAGGCGTTCGCTACCGCTTAGGCGGTGACACCAAGCGCGGCATCGATTGCTCGGCGTTTGTGCAGCGCACCTTCCGCGAACAGTTCGGCATGGATTTACCGCGTTCAACCTATGAACAGGAAGATCTCGGCAAGAAAATCCAGCGCACCAAGCTGCGCGCCGGCGATTTGGTGCTGTTCCGCGCCGGTTCTACCGGGCGCCATGTCGGCATCTATTTAGGCAACGATCAGTTCGTTCACGCCTCCACCAGCAGTGGGGTCATGATTTCCAAGCTGACCGATAACTATTGGAATAAACGTTATCGAGAAGCGCGCCGGGTGCTGACCAACGGCTGACGGCGCAACGCCCTGAAGATCCTGAATACCAAACGAGCGATAAGCGCCGCCCACGGGCGGCGTTTTTTTTGGGCTGTCGAACGGGTATCATCAAGATTGATCCCTGCCTTATCGTCACCGTTCCCCACTTAACACTGCCGCACGTCGTTATTTTGATAAACTGTTGGCAGGAAATCGCGCCGTCGAGGAAAAACTCGCCTATTATCGTCAGATGACGGCAACGGCGCCCCGGCGTTATTTAAAACGTTTCCGCTGATATTATGCGCATGATATTTCTGTCGGCGACGCCGCATATTTAAACGGCGCCGCCGGTTGGTACGGGATAAAAAGGCAAAAATGAAAAAAAAGCCGCTGGCACAATCCATTAACTGGCTGCGCGACACGCCTGACGCCCTGTTGCAGAGGGCTCGGTTATGGGCTTGAAAAGAGCTTTCGCCCGCAGCGTGTCTCACCGACAACGCAGCCTGGCCAAAAGCGGTGTCGCCGCCCTGGTATTTTTTACGCTATTCACCGCGGTCACGCTTTCTTTGATCAATCACCAGCGCACGCAATATCAACATAAGGTCGAAGCGCGCACGCAAAAGTTCACGCTGGGTTATATCTCGCATCTGACGGCGGTGATGCGGCAAATGATGCCGCTGCTGGACAAGCCTTGCCTCTCCAGCCAGTCGGACATTACCTACCAGGCGGCCTTTACCAGCGGCGTGCGCACCTTCCTGTTGGTGAAGGACGGTTACGCCTATTGCTCCTCCGCCACGGGCGACATGATGTTGCCGATGAAAAATATCTACCAGGATATCGACTGGGATCTGCCTCTGGATCTCAAGCTGCAGCAGGGTACGCCGATGGTGCCAAACAAACCGGCGGTTGCGGTTTGGCTGCGGCATCCCGGCGAAAAGGCCACCGGCATCCTCGCTACGCTGGACATCGATCTGATGCCCTACCTGCTGTTCACCTCGCACGACGAACAGGCGCCGGGCATCGCCATCGTGATGGGCAACCGCGCGCTGACCACTTTCAGCCCGAACCTGATGCCGGTCAATCAGCTGCCGAAGGGCAAGGCGGATAACCTGACGCTGCCCAATCTGCCGCTGACCATCCTGTTCTACAACGAGAAACTGACCCCCAACGACATTCGCCTGACGCTGCTGGGCAGCTTGGTGCTGTCATTGATGACCGGCGTACTCTGCTACTACATGCTGCTGCTGCGGCAAAGCCCGGAACGCGCGCTGCTGCGTGGCATCAAGCGCAACGAGTTCTTTATCGAATACCAGCCGGTGTTCCACACCGACAGCAACAGCATCGGCGGGCTGGAAGCGCTGATCCGCTGGCAGCATCCGATCGAGGGCCGTATTCCGCCCGATGTCTTTATCCCCTACGCCGAAAGCAACGGGCTGATCGTGCCGCTTACCCGCCACCTGTTCAGGCTGATCGCCGAAGATGTGCCACAGCTCGCCAAAGCGCTGCCACGGAGAGGTAAAGTTGGCCTCAACATTTCCCCCGCCCACCTCAGCGCGCCGTCGTTCCACCAGGACGTGTATGAACTGTTGACGCAGCTGCCGGGCGATTACTTTACGCTGGTGTTTGAAATCACCGAACGCGGCATGGTGGAAGAAGAGAGCGCGCTGGCGGAGTTTGACTGGCTGCACAAACAGGGCATCGAGATCGCAGTGGACGATTTTGGCACCGGGCACAGCGCGTTGATCTATCTTGAGCGCTTCACCATGGATTATCTGAAGATTGACCGTGGCTTCGTCAACACCATCGGCCAGGATACGGTCACCGCGCCGGTGCTGGATGCGGTGATCTCGCTGGCGAAAAAGCTGAAAATGCTGACAGTGGCCGAGGGCGTGGAAACCGCCGAGCAGATGCAGTTCCTGCAAGAGCACGGCGTCAACTTCATGCAGGGGTACTACTTCAGCAAGCCGCTGAGCATCGATGATTTCGTCGCTTACTGCAATGCTCATCAGGTCTTTGATTATCAGGAAAAAAATAGTTAATCTTTAAGCATCTTTACCCTGCGCCCGCCCGAAGAATGTTATGCTGGGCGCAGGCTGTACTTTATTCCACAGCAGGAGCTTACCGTCTGATGTCCGTGCGCATTTTCGCTGCTCTGGTGCTCTCGGCACTGAGCTTCGGTCTGCGGGCCGAAGCCCTCAACGAAAGCTACGCTTTCGCCCTTCTCGGTGAACCGAAATACGCCACCGACTTCAGCCATTTCGACTACGTCAACCCGGCGGCGCCCAAGGGCGGCGACGTGCGGCTGGCGGCCATCGGCACCTACGACAACTTCAACCGCTTCGCTACCCGCGGCGTGCCCGGCGAGCGCACGATGGAGCTGTACGATACGCTGTTCACCAACTCCGACGACGAACCCGGCAGCTATTACCCGCTGATTGCCGAATCGGCCCGTTTCCCGGCCGACATGCGCTGGATGGAATTGGATATCAACGCCCGCGCCCGCTTCCAGGACGGCAGCCCGATCACCGCCGCCGACGTGGCCTTTACCTTCAATAAATTCATGGCCGAAGGCGTGCCGCAGTTTCGCTCCTATTACAAAGGCGTCACGGTCAAGGCCATTTCCCGGCTGACGGTGCGCATCGAGCTGCCTAAGGCGAACCGTGAGCAAATCCTCAGTCTGCTCAGCCTGCGCGTATTGCCGGAAAGCTTCTGGAAAAACCATAAGCTCAACGAACCGCTCAGCACCCCGCCGCTCGCCAGCGGCCCGTATAAAATCGGCGATTACCGCCTCGGCCAGTACATCATCTATCAGCGGGTGCGCGACTACTGGGCCGCCAATCTGCCGGTGAACCGCGGCCGCTACAACTTCGACAGCATTCGTTACGATTATTACCTGGACGATAAGGTATCGCTGGAAGCCTTCAAGGCCGGCGCTTACGATTTCCGCATCGAGCCGTCGCCCAAAAGCTGGGCCACCCAATATCAGGGCGGCAACTTCGCGCGCAACTACATCATCAAGCAAGACGAGACCAACCAGGCGGCGCAGAATACCCGCTGGCTGGCGTTCAATCTGCAAAAACCGCTGTTCGCCGATCGTCGGATACGGGAAGCGATCGGCCTGGCTTTCGATTTTAACTGGATGAACAAGGCGCTGTATTACAACGCCTATCAGCGCGCCGACAGCTATTTCCAAAACACCGCCTACGCCGCCCGCGGCTACCCGGACGCCGCTGAACTGGCCTTGCTGGCACCGCTCAAGGGCCAGATACCGCCGGAGGTATTTACCAGCATCTACCAACCGCCCTCCTCCGACGGTAGCGGCAACGATCGACAAAACCTGCTGAAGGCGACCCAACTGCTGAAAGAAGCCGGTTGGGTGGTCAAAAATCAAAAGCTGGTCAACGCCAAAACCGGCCAGCCGTTCACCTTTGAACTGATGTTGCTGAGCGGCAGCAACTTCCAGTACGTGCTGCCGTTCCGCCACAACCTGCAACGGTTGGGCATCGAGATGCAAATCCGCGAGATTGACGCCTCTCAGTACACCCGCCGCATGCGCGAGCGCGATTTCGACATGATGTCGACGGTGTATATGGCGATGCCGTTCCCCAGCGCCGATCTGCAAATTCTGTGGGATTCGCAGTACATTGATTCCAGCTATAACACCCCCGGCGTCAAAGATCCGGCGGTCGACAGCCTGGTCAGGCAAATCGCCGCCCATCAGGGCGACGAAAAAGCCCTCTTGCCGCTCGGCCGCGCGCTGGACCGGGTGCTGACCTGGAACAACTACATGCTGCCGATGTGGTACTCCAACCACGACCGCTACGCCTATTGGGACAAATTCTCCACGCCGTCGATTCGCCCGGCCTATGCGATCGGCTTCGACAACTGGTGGTACGACGTCAACAAGGCGGCGCGCTTACCGGCTCAGCGGCAATAAGGAGTCGGAATGGCGGCCTATCTGATACGCAGACTGTTATTGGTGATCCCCACGCTGTGGGCGATCATCACCATCAACTTTTTTATCGTGCAAATCGCCCCCGGCGGTCCGGTCGATCAGGCCATCGCCGCCATCGAGCTCGGGCACGGCAGCGGGTTTGGCAGCGGCGGTGTCGGCGAAGGCCTGGGCCACGCCCGGACGGGCATCGCGGCTGGCGACGGCCAATATCGCGGTTCGCGCGGCCTGGATCCGGAGGTGATCGCCGAGATCACCCAACGTTACGGTTTCGACAAACCGCTGCACGAGCGCTACTTCACCATGCTGTGGAACTATATGCGCTTCGACTTCGGCGACAGCCTGTTTCGCGGCGCTTCGGTGATGCAGCTGATCGGCCAGAGCCTGCCGGTCTCCATCACGTTGGGCCTCTGGAGCACGCTGATCATCTATCTGGTGTCGATCCCGCTCGGCATCCGCAAGGCCGTCCACAACGGCAGCGCGTTCGATACCTGGAGCAGCACGCTGATTATCATCGGCTACGCCATTCCGGCTTTTCTGTTCGCCATTCTGATGATCGTGCTGTTCGCCGGCGGCAGCTACCTGGACTGGTTCCCGCTGCGCGGCCTGGTATCGAGCAACTTCGACACCCTCTCATGGCCGGCGAAGATCGCCGACTATCTGTGGCATATCACCCTGCCGGTGCTGGCGACGGTGATCGGCGGCTTCGCCACCCTGACCATGCTGACCAAAAACGCGTTCCTCGACGAGATCCGCAAACAGTACGTCACCACCGCCCGTGCCAAAGGGCTGGACGAGAAAAAAATCTTGTACCGCCACGTGTTCCGCAACGCCATGCTGCTGGTGATCGCCGGTTTTCCAGCCACCTTTATCAGCATGTTCTTCACCGGCTCACTGCTGATTGAGGTGATGTTCTCGCTCAACGGCCTGGGGCTGCTGGGTTACGACGCCACGCTGCAGCGCGACTACCCGGTGATGTTCGGCACGCTGTATATCTTCACCCTGATCGGCCTGCTGTTGAATATCCTCAGCGATATCACCTACACCCTGGTCGATCCGCGCATTGACTTCGAGGCCCGCCAATGAGCCGCCTTAGCCCGATCAACCAGGCGCGCTGGGCGCGTTTTCGCCGCAACCGCCGCGGCTACTGGTCGCTGTGGATCTTTTTGGTGCTATTCACCCTGAGCCTGGCCGCCGATCTGATCGCCAACGACAAACCGCTGTTGGTGCGTTATGAAGGCCGGTTGTACCTGCCGTTTATGATTAGCTACAGCGAAACCACCTTCGGCGGCGAACTGAATACCGAAGCCGACTATCAGGATCCGTTCGTGCAGCGGCAGATCGAACGGCACGGCTGGGCGGTCTGGGCACCGATCCGCTTCAGTTACGACACCATCAACTTCGCCACCGAGGTGCCCTTCCCTTCGCCGCCTTCGCGGCACAACCTGCTGGGCACCGACAGCAACGGCGGCGACGTGCTGGCCCGGGTGCTGTACGGTTTTCGCATTTCGATGCTTTTCGGCCTGGCGCTGACGCTGTTTTCCAGCCTGATCGGCGTGTGCGTCGGCGCGACGCAGGGGTATTACGGCGGGCGTTTCGATCTGTGGGGGCAACGCTTTATCGAAGTGTGGTCGGGCATGCCGACGCTGTTTCTGATCATTCTGCTGTCTAGCATCGTCCAGCCCAATTTCTGGTGGCTGCTCGGCATCACCATCCTGTTCGGCTGGATGAGCCTGGTGGGCGTGGTGCGCGCCGAATTCCTGCGCACCCGCAATTTTGACTATATCCGCGCCGCGCGCGCCATGGGCGTGCCGGATCGGGTAATCATGTCCCGCCATATGCTGCCCAACGCCATGGTGGCGACGCTGACCTTCCTGCCGTTTATCCTCTGCGGCTCGATCACCACCCTGACGTCGCTCGATTTCCTCGGTTTCGGTCTGCCGATAGGCTCGCCGTCGCTCGGCGAATTGCTGCTGCAAGGCAAAAACAATCTGCAGGCGCCGTGGCTCGGCATCACCGCATTCCTGGTATTGGCAGTGCTGCTGTCGTTATTAATCTTTATCGGCGAAGCGGTGCGCGACGCCTTTGACCCCAGCAAGGCGCATTGATATGGCCACTCCTTTGCTCGCTATTCAGGATCTCAGCATCGCCTTCCGCCAGGGCGACACCGTCACGCCGGTGGTCAACGAACTCTCGCTGCAAATAGCGCCGGCGGAAACGCTGGCGCTGGTAGGGGAATCCGGCTCCGGCAAAAGCGTCACCGCCCTGTCGATACTGCGTCTGCTGCCCGCGCCGCCGGTGGTTTACCCTGCCGGCGATATTCTGTTCAACGGCGAGTCGTTGTTGCATGCGCCGGAAGCGGCACTGCGCAAGGTGCGCGGCAATCAGATCGCGATGATCTTTCAGGAACCGATGGTGTCGCTCAATCCGCTGCACACCATCGAGAAGCAACTGGCGGAAGTGCTGATGCTGCACCGCGGCCTGCGGCGCGAAGCCGCGCGCGCAGAGATCGTCGAATGCCTGGAGCGCGTCGGCATCCGTCAGGCCAAGAGCCGGCTGCAGGATTACCCGCATCAGCTGTCCGGCGGCGAACGCCAGCGGGTGATGATCGCCATGGCGGTGTTGACCCGCCCGAAACTGCTGATCGCCGACGAGCCCACCACCGCGCTCGACGTGACTATCCAGGCGCAGATCCTGACGCTGCTGCAAGAGCTGAAGCAAGAGATGGGCATGGGGTTGCTGTTCATCACCCATAATCTGAATATCGTGCGCCGCCTGGCGGACAACGTGGCGGTGATGCGCCAGGGGCGCTGCGTAGAGCAAAACGGCCGCGCGCAGCTGTTCAGCCGGCCGCAGCATCCCTACACGCAGCAGTTGCTGGCCGCCGAAGACGTCGGTGAGCCGCTGCCGTTGCCTGCCGCGGCCAACGCGCGCTCCGGTGACGAGCGGCCGCTGCTCAAGGTGGAAGATCTGCAGGTGCGCTTCCCCATTCGGCGTGGCCTGCTGCGCCGCACGGTGGATTATCATTATGCATTGAAATCATTGAGTTTCGAGCTGCGCGCCGGGGAAAGCGTCGGGCTGGTGGGAGAATCCGGCTCGGGTAAAAGCACCACCGGGCTTGCGCTATTGCGTCTGCTGGCCTCGCAGGGCGCCATCTGGTTCGACGGCGAACCGCTGCACCCGCTCACGATGAAACAGATGCTGCCCTACCGCAGCCGAATGCAAATCGTCTTCCAGGATCCTTATTCCGCACTGAATCCGCGCCTGAGCGTGCAGCAGATCATCGCCGAGGGGCTGGAGGTGCACCAGCGACTTAGCCCCGAGCAGCGGGAACAACGCGTGATCGAGGTGTTGCGGGAAGTCGGCCTGGATCCGCAACTTCGCCACCGCTATCCCACCGAGTTCTCCGGCGGCCAACGCCAGCGCATCGCCATCGCGCGCGCGCTGATCCTGCAGCCGCAGCTGCTGATCCTCGACGAGCCGACCTCTTCACTGGATAAATCGGTGCAGGCGCAAATCCTGACGCTGCTGAAATCGCTGCAGCAACGCCATCGGTTGGCATATCTGTTCATCAGCCATGACCTGCAGGTGGTGCGTTCGCTATGTCACCAGGTCATCGTACTGCGACAGGGGGAAGTGGTTGAACAGGGAGACTGCCGGGCGATTTTCGCGGCGCCCGCGGCCGACTATACCCGTCAACTGCTGCAGTTGGCGGATTAGCGGCGAATTCAGAAGGGGTATTGCGCGCTGAGCGGTTCGGCGATCGCGGCACCGACGTTTTTCAGGCGGCACATGGTGGCGCTCTCGTCGCTGCGCTGCACGAACAGGCAAGGTTCCCCTTCCCATTCGACGATCGCACAGTCGACCTGAATCTCCTGCAACGACAGATTGAGCTGTTGCATGACCTGCCAGGCCTCGGCTCCTTCATGGCTGAGCAACTTCAGCCCAATCAGGTTGTTATCTTCGTCTATTCCGTTAAACGGAATCGGTTCGACCTTCACGCCGGTGAAACCGGATAGCCAACGATAACTTTGCGGCAAGCGATGCACTACCGAAAGTTGGATACTCTCCACATGAAATCCCTAGTTTGAAAAGGTGAAACACTTTTACCTGACAGGGTTACTAAGTTATAGCCGTTGACTCCCGACTCTGCCGCGCACAAATGTTATTTAAATGTAAATTTTGCCGCAAGCCATTAACCTGACCCCGTGCTTGCCGATGCCGTGCCACTTTTTGGCGCGCCGTGCGGTGTTATTTCACGGCATTTTGCGACTCAGCTCGCATTTTTGCGTTATATGTAACCCTTTCCCGCAGCGATCTCAACTCTTTTTTCTTGCAATGCGACTACTTTTTCGTCGCCATATTTTTACAATGAAGAAACATCTTACCCGTCACGTTAGCGCAGGCACTGTTGCTAATACCTTGATTTACATCAACCCTAATACAAACCCCCCGCGCGGCTCAGCCAACAGCGCGCCGCGCTACTCGGGGAATATTGGGCGGCACGCTGGCGGATTTTTTTAACAAAAAGCACACAGATGGGAAAACGGCCAATTAATTAGCTTGCGTATATTTAGCAACAAATTTTTCATTGCCGGTTGCCCCCTGAAATGGCAGGGCGCAACCCCGTGACGATGCGGAGCGACACGCCCCGCATCGGGAGAACATCAGGCTGCGCGATCGCGCGGCCGGCTCGCGTAAACATAGAACAGCACCGCCACGATGCTGCACAGCGCCATCGAGGTGACCATTGGCCAAGCGCTTTTGCCCGGCGCCATCGACAGCACCGCCCCCACCAGCGCACCGATGCTGAAGCGCAACGTGCCGGCCAGGGAAGAAGCGGTGCCCGCCATATGCGGAAAATCATCCAGGATCACCGCCATGGCGTTGGAGGAGATCATCGCGATGCACCCCAGATAGACCGCAACGCCGATCACCAGCGCCCAGAATCCCAGGCCCACGGTGCTCACCGCCATCAGCCACAGCCCCATCGCCAACTGTACCAGCAGCCCCAGCTTGAACATCTTGACCGCACCGAAGCGCCGCACGTTGCGGCTGTTGATCAGCGTCGTCAGGAACAGGAAGACGATGTTCAGCGCAAAATAGTAACCGAAATGCTGCGGCGAAACGTGGTTCAGTTCGATGTAGACGAACGGCCCGGCGCTGAGGAACGAGAACATGCCCGCAAACGAGAAGGCGCTGGCCAACATATAACTCAGCACCCGCTTATGGCGGAACAGCGAACCGAAGTTGCCCAGCGTGGTGCGCAGGTGGAACCGTTGTCGCCGCTCTTTCGGCAACGTCTCCTTGATGAACAAGGCTACCAGCAGCGAACCGATCAGCGCCGCGGCGCCCATGGTCCAGAAGATGGCGTGCCAGCTGAACCACAGCAACAGCGCACCGCCGATCATCGGTGCCAGCAGCGGCGCAATGGTCATCACCAGAATGACGAACGACATCATGCGCGAGAACTCATCCTTGGTGAACATATCGCGCATCAGGGCGTTGATCACCACGCTGGCGGCCGCCGCCGCCAAACCGTGCAGGAAACGCAGCCCGATCAACTGATCGATAGACTGCGCCATGGCACAGGCGCAGCCGGCGATGGCGAAGATCAGCGTTCCCCACAGGATCACCGGCTTGCGGCCGATGCTGTCCGACATCGGCCCATAGAACAGCTGCCCGAAGGCGAAGCCGAGCATATAGGCGCTGAGCGTCATCTGCACGCTGCCGGACTCGACGCCAAACTGGGCGGCGATCACCGGCATGCTGGGCAGGTACATGTCGATGGCCAACGGCATCAACATGGACAACAGGCCCAGAATGAAAATCAAACCGAGATGAGAGGTTCGGTTCTGTTGCACGTTCCACGACTCCTTAATCGGCCGCAATCAATGATCGGTTATCAGTCCTGCAGGTGCGGCGCGCCCACGCTGGCGATCTCTTCTTCCGTCAATGGGCGGTATTCGCCCGGCGCCAGATCGTCATCCAGCGCGATGGCGCCGATGCGCTCACGGTGCAACGCGATCACCCGGTTGCCGACGGCGGCGAACATCCGCTTCACCTGGTGGTAGCGCCCTTCGCTGATGGTCAGGCGCACCACGTGCTCGTCGACCTGCTCCAGCGTCGCCGGCCGCGTCAGATCTTTCTCGTTGTGCAGTTGCACCCCTTCAGCGAAACGCTGCGCAGTGTCTTCCGCCAACGGGTGCTCCAGCGTGACCAAATAGGTTTTCTCGCAGTGGTGGCGCGGCGACGTGACGCGGTGCGACCATTGACCGTCGTCGGTCATCAGCACCAGCCCGGTGGTGTCGATATCCAGCCGCCCGGCGGCGTGCAGCTTGTACGCGACCGGCTCATCGAGGAAATACAGCACCGTCGGATGATCGGGATCGTCGGTAGAGCAGACGTAGCCCTGCGGTTTGTTGAGCATGAAATAGCGCGGGCCGTTCTGCTGCTGCAGCGGATTGCCGTCGAACGCCACTTCTTGCTCCGGGGTCAGTTTAATCGCCCCGCTCTTCACCACCTCACCGTCCACGGTGACGCGTTTAGCCCGAAGTTCGCGCGCGACCAGCGCACGGCTGATGCCTAACTGCTGAGATAAAAACTTGTCCAATCGCATGGGATCTGCTTTGCCTGTCGTTGTTATGATCGCATTGATCGTATTGCCAAAATATGACGCCCGCCGTTGCACCGGGTGCAAATAGCAGGTTCAGGGGGGGAATCGCGTGGGGGAACAGCGATTGCTGTCACACAAGTATAGCGACACAACGCGTTGCCCGACAGAGGTAATTTTCACGCTTCTCGCACCGCGCGTGCGCAGAAGGCATAATAGTAGAAATTTTTCGGCCGCCCGGGGCGTAAAATGTCGCTGTTTCTATGGGAACGGGGGCGACAAGACCTGTACCCGGCGGCCCATTCCACTCTACGGCGTTCATTTTATGGCCTTTACCCTACGCCCCTACCAACTGGAAGCGGTCGAAGCCACCATCAACCATTTCCGGCGGCGTCCCGAACCGGCGCTGATCGTGCTGCCGACCGGCGCCGGCAAAAGCCTGGTGATCGCCGAACTGGCGAAGCGCGCCCGTGGGCGAGTGCTGGTGTTGGCGCACGTCAAGGAACTGGTGGCGCAAAACCACGCCAAATACTGCGCCTACGGCCTGGAGGCGGACATCTTCGCCGCCGGCCTGCAACAAAAAGAAAGCGCCGGCAAAGTGGTGTTCGGCAGCGTGCAGTCGGTGGCGCGCAACCTGCCGCTGTTCAACGGCGCCTTTTCGCTGCTGATCGTCGATGAATGCCACCGCATCAGCGATGACGACGACAGCCAGTACCAACAAATCATCCAGCATTTGCAGAAAACCAACCCGCAGCTGCGGCTGCTGGGGTTGACCGCCACGCCCTATCGTCTGGGCAAGGGCTGGATTTACCAGTATCACTACCACGGTTTCACCCGTGGCGACGGCGCCAGCCTGTTTCGCGACTGCATCTATGAGCTGCCGCTGCGCTATATGATTAAGAACGGCTTCCTGGTGCCGCCTGAGCGGCTGGACATGCCGATTGTGCAGTACGATTTCAGCCGGCTGGAGGCCAGAAGCAACGGCCTGTTCAGCGAAACGGATCTGAACCGCGAGCTGAAGCGGCAAAACCGCGTCACGCCGCACATCATCAGCCAGATTGTGGAATACGCAGAGGATCGCAAAGGCGTGATGATCTTCGCCGCCACCGTCGAACACGCCCACGAGATCCACGGCCTGCTGCCGAACGGCGAAGCCGCGCTGGTCAGCGCCGAAACGCCACCCGCCGAGCGCGATGCGCTGATCGAGGCGTTCAAACAGCAGCGGCTGCGCTATCTGGTCAACGTCGCGGTATTGACCACCGGTTTCGACGCGCCGCACGTCGATCTGATCGCGATCCTCCGCCCGACCGAGTCCGTCAGTCTGTATCAGCAGATCGTCGGCCGCGGGCTGCGGCTGGCGCCCGGCAAGGAAGATTGTCTGATCCTCGACTACGCCGGCAACCCGCACGATCTGTTTACGCCGGAGGTCGGCGTCAGCAAGCCGCACGGCGACAGCCAGCCGGTGCAGGTGTTCTGCCCGGCCTGCGGCTTCGCCAATCTGTTCTGGGGCAAGTGCACCGAGAACGGCGACATTATCGAGCACTACGGCCGCCGCTGCCAGGGGTGGCTGGAAGACGACGACGGCCACCGCGAACAGTGCGATTACCGCTTCCGGTTCAAGAGCTGCCCGCACTGCGGCGCGGAGAACGACATCGCCGCACGCCGCTGCCATCAGTGTCAGGAGGTGCTGGTCGATCCCGACGACATGCTGAAGGCGGCGCTGAAGCTGAAAGACGCGCTGGTGCTGCGCTGCGGCGGCATGGAGCTGCAGAGCGGCCGCGATGACAAGGGCGAATGGCTGAAGGCCACCTATTACGACGAGGACGGCACCAGCACCAGCGAGCGTTTCCGCCTGCAGACGCCGGCGCAGCGCAAAGCGTTCGAGATGCTGTTCCTGCGCCCGCACCAGCGCGCGCCGGGCGTGCCGTTCGCCTGGCACACCGCCGCCGACGTGCTGGCGCAACAGCAGGCGCTGCGCCATCCGGATTTCGTGGTGGCGCGCAAACGCGGCCAGTTTTGGCAGGTGCGCGAGAAAGTGTTCGATTATCAAGGCCGTTTCCGCCGCGCCAATCAGTTGGCCTGAGCGAACGGCCCTCAATCTGGGCAGGTTTTCGTTGCCCTGCGGGCGGCTTTCCGTTAAAATGCCGCGCGCTTTACCTGGGCCTGCCCAGCGTTAAAGCGGAATTCCGAACTTGCTACTTGGGTCGCCTGTAGCAGGGTAAATTTTCTTTTAAGAGAAAAAACAATGTTCACTATCAATGCAGAAGTACGTAAAGACCAGGGTAAAGGTGCGAGCCGCCGCCTGCGTGCAGCAAACAAATTCCCAGCTATCGTTTACGGTGGCAAAGAAGCTGCAGTTTCCATCGAATTGGACCATGATTCTGTTAAGAACATGGAAGCTAAACCAGAATTCTACAGCGAAGCAGTAACTCTGGTTATCGACGGTAAAGAAACCAAAGTTAAGGTTCAGGCTGTACAGCGTCACCCGTTCAAGCCAAAACTGGCTCACATCGACTTCGTTCGCGTTTAATCGCTACGTTTTCGAACCTTTCGGGACGCCGAAATAAAGAACGCCGCAATTGCGGCGTTTTTTATTGTCTGCGATTCGGCACGCTTACTTGCCGCTGCCGGTCCGGCGTTGCAGCTGATCGCGCAGGTTCGGCGGCGTGCCTCTGATGGTCAGCGTGTCGGTGGCCGCATCCCAGAAAATGCGCTCGCCCAGCAGCATGGCGTCGAAATTCAGGCTGATGCCGCCGCCGCTGCCGGCAAATTTGGTCAGCTGGCGCAGCGTGCCGCGATCCGCCGGGAAGCTTTCCTCCAACTCATACCCTTGCTCGCTGGAGAACTGCATGAAGTCTTTCTCGCCGACCGGCGACAGCTCCTGCGACAGGGCCTGCAGTTCAATCTCTTCGCCCGCCTGCAGCTGTTCGTTGCAGTAGCTGTACACCTGTTGGCGCACCGACTGGCGCTCGTTCTTGTCCAACTGCGCATCGGCGCAGTAGTCGTCCACCGCCTGCAGCAGCCCACGGTTTTGCGCCTTGGTGTCCAACCCTTCGGACGCCGCCAGGAAATCCATGAAGAAGTCGGCGACCTTGCGGCCTACGCGCCCGCGCAGGAAGGTCAGATAGCGGGTCGATTCCGGGTTGGTTTCCCATTCGGTCAGATCGATGCGCGCGACGATATCGGCGTTGTTGATGTCCAGATAGTGCGTGGTGTTGATATCCAGCTCTTCGTTGACGCGCATGCTGTTACGGCTGTTCAGCACCGCGATCAGCAAGTACTCCACCGCCAGATAACGGTATTGGCCGAACAGCACCACGCCGCCTTCGGCAAACGGATACTTCGCCAGTTCGTCGCGCAGGCGGCCGGTCGCCGCGCGGCTGAAGGCCAGAAAGTCCTTATCGTCCTTGCGGCAAGTGCGCAGCGCTTCCGCCAGCTCGCTGCCTTCGTTGAACAGGCCCAAGGCCTTGCTCTTGGCGCTGTAGACGCGATGCAGTTCCGTCATCATTTCTTCCACCGCCGCGTTGGTGGGAAGCAAGGTATCGCGCAACACCACGTCCAGCGTTTGCTCGTCGCGTTTCACCAATTGGTGCAGAGCGATCTGGTCGATATCCAGACTCATGATAAATCCTCCTGTTCTTTAGGCGCGTATTCAAACACTGAAGACCCCGCCCTGCAATACTAAAAAGCCGCGGCAAACCGGAAAGGCGCTGCGAGGAGCAGCCCCGCCACGGGCGCCCCCTTCCCCAAATGACAGGAAGTGATAAAAGAGCGGAAAATCACTGCCCTATACGGTAAGATAGGGCACTTTGCAGATTACTAAGCGCAATTTTATGCCACAATCATCCCGTTACAGTGACGAACACGTTGAACAACTGCTCTCAGAGCTGGTCAATGTTCTGGAAAAACACCATACCCCCACCGATCTTTCCCTGATGGTGCTGGGCAACATGGTCACTAATTTGATCAACACCAGCGTTGCCCCCGCGCAGCGGAAAACCCTGGCAAGATCGTTCGCGGAAGCCCTGCAGGCTTCTGTCCGTGAAGATAAAGCACATTAATATTGACTTATGGTGACAAACCGTCAGCGTTATCGTGAAAAAGTCTCCCAGATGATCAGCTGGGGGCACTGGTTCGCCTTATTCAACATCCTGCTCGCCCTTGGGCTGGGCAGCCGCTACCTGTTTGTCACCGACTGGCCCGCATCCCTGCTGGGCCGGGTCTATGCCTTTGTCAGCCTGCTGGGGCATTTCAGCTTTATCGTGTTCGCCGGCTATTTGCTGGTGATCTTCCCGCTCACCTTCGTGGTGATGTCGCAGCGGCTGCTGCGATTTATTTCCGCCGCGCTGGCCACCATCGGGCTCACGCTGTTGCTGGTCGACAGCGAAGTGTTCTCCCATTTCCACCTGCACCTCAATCCGGTGGTGTGGGATCTGGTGGTCAACCCGGATCAAAGCGAACTGTCGCGTGACTGGCAGCTGATGTTTATCTGCGTGCCGGTGATCTTCCTGGTGGAGATGCTGTTCGGCACCTGGAGCTGGCAGAAGCTGCGCAGCCTGAACCGCCGCCGCTTCGGCAAGCCGCTGGCGGCGCTGTTTATCAGCGCCTTTTTCGCGTCGCACCTGATTTATATCTGGGCCGACGCCAACTTCTATCGCCCGATCACCATGCAGCGGGCCAACCTGCCGCTCTCGTACCCGATGACCGCGCGCAAGTTCCTCGAAAAACACGGCCTGCTCGACCAGCAAGAGTATGAGCGCCGTCTGGTGCAACAGGGCAACCCGGAAGCAGTGTCGGTGGAGTATCCGCTCAGCGATCTCAGCTACGGCGATAAAGGCAGCGGCTATAACCTGCTGATGATCGTAGTGGACGGCATTCGCGCCAAAGACGTGGCGCAGGACATGCCAACCCTGACCCGCTTCGCCCAGGAAAACGTGCGTTTCAGCGATCATTACAGTTCGGGCAACCATGCCGATACCGGGCTGTTCGGCCTGTTCTACGGCATTTCCCCGACCTATCTGGACAGCGTGCTCGCCGGCCGCAAGCCGTCAGCACTGATCAATGCGCTCGGCGATCGGGGCTACCAGCTGGGGCTGTTCTCCTCCGATGGCTTCAATGCCAGCCTGTACCGCCAGGCCCTGTTGACCGACTTCTCGCTGCCGACGCCGGCGCCGCAAAGCGACGCCCAGACCACCCAGCAATGGCAGCGTTGGCTGGCAGACCAGGGTAGCAAAGAGCCGTGGTTCTCCTATATCAACTTCAGCGGCGCCGAGCCGACCGAAGGCGACAAAAAACCGGTCCCGGCCGACTTTATTCGGCGCTATCGCGCCGGCGCACAAGATGTGGATACCCAGATAGCCCAGGTGCTGGACACGCTGAAACAGCGCGGCCTGCTGGATAAAACCGTGGTGGTAATCACCGCCGAGCACGGCGTCGAGTTCAACGACAGCGGCAAAGGCCAATGGGGCGCCGGCACCGCCTTCAACCAGGCGCAGCTACAGGTGCCGTTGGTGATCCACTGGCCGGGCACCCCAGCGCAGACCATCAGCAAGCTGACCGGCCATAACGACGTCATGCGCACCTTGATGCAACGCCTGTTGCACGTGAAAACCGCGCCGAAAGACTATTCGCAAGGCGAGGATCTGTTCACCGCCCAGCGCCGCAACAACTGGATCGCCACCGGCGATGGCAACCAGCTGGTGATAACCACGCCGACACAAACGCTGATGCTGGACAACAGCGGTAACTATCGCGTCTACGATCAGAACGGCGAAGAGATAAAGGACGAGAAACCGCAGCTTGCTCTGCTGTTGCAGGTGTTGACCGATGTAAAACGCTTTATCGCCAACTAACTGCTTAAAACTAAAGCAATCAAGTGGCGAGGCGCTTGCATTAACATCGGGAATCGGTAGTATGATTTTTCATAGCGTCGGCATGTAGCGCAGCCTGGTAGCGCACCGTCATGGGGTGTCGGGGGTCGGAGGTTCGAATCCTCTCATGCCGACCAAATTTAAGAAAACCTGCTGTAACAGCAGGTTTTTTTTTCGTCTGCACGTCGAGAGGATGAGAATCTCCGAAGGAGGTTTGAGCCGAACGTAGTGAGACCACGTTGCTTTAGCAACGGCCCGCAGGGCAAGCATCGAAGATGCGCATAATCCTCTCATGCCGACCAAATTTAAGAAAACCTGCTGTAACAGCAGGTTTTTTTTCGTCTGCACGTCGAGAGGATGAGAGCGCAACCGCTGCGCCACTGTCTCCCCCAACGATCATTGCGCGCCTCGCTTTCGCGACGGCCTTTCGCCTTATCAAGCTCAGGCTGAAATTTTGTCTTGTTGGTTTTCGGGCGCCGCGGCGATGAACGCCGGGAGCTGAGTACAGGCGTCGTAAACCGCCTTACAGCGCGGATACCCGCTCAGATCGCACCCCATCCGCAGGGCATTCGCCCACTGAGGGATCAGGCAGCAATCCGCCAACGTCGGGGTATCGCCAACGCAGAAGGGGCCTGGCGGCCTCTGGAGCAACAGCTGTTCTACGGCGCTCAGCCCTTGGCGGATCCAGTGCGCATACCAGCGTTTTTTCTCTTCATCGCCCACCTTCAGCTCTTCACTCAGGTAGCGTAACACCCGTAGGTTATTGACCGGGTGAATATCACAGGCAATGACATAGACGATTTCCAGTACCCTGCTGCGCGCCGGATCGGCCGCCGGCAACAGCGGCGACTGAGGGAAATGGCGATCCAGCCAGTCGGTAATCGCCAGCGACTGGCTGAGAGACTCGCCGTCGTCCGTGAGCAGCGTCGGCACCAGCCCGACCGGGTTCATGCGCCGATAAGCCAGCTCATTCTGCTGCCCGATGCGAATATTGACCCCCACCGTCTGGTAATGGAGGCCTTTCAGCGCCAGCGCAATGCGCACGCGATAGGAGGCTGAGCTATTAAAAAAACTGTACAGCTTCATCATTCACCTCTGAATCGGCCTCAGACAATCTTCACGGCGATAGGGGTTAGCCCCTCTACATTGCCGGTAATCACATCGCCTTTCACCACCGCGCCTACCCCTTCCGGCGTGCCGGTAAAAATCAGATCGCCGGGCTGCAGCTCAAAAAAGCCGGACAGATAGCTGATGGTTTCATTCACCGACCAGATCAGATGGCGGATATCGCTGCGCTGGCGATCGCTGCCGTTGACCTGCAGCCAGATAGGCGCGTTGTTCACGTCTGCGCTGTCGCCGGCTTTATGCAATGGCGCGATGGGCGCAGAAAGATCGAACGACTTGCCGATTTCCCATGGGCGCCCCATCTGACGCATGTCCATCTGCCGATCGCGGCGGGTCATGTCCAGGCCTGTGGCATATCCCCAAATGTATTCATGCGCCTTTTCCAGCGGAATATCGCTCCCCCGTTTACCAATCGCCACCACCAGTTCGATTTCGTAGTGATAGTTGTCGGTTTGCGACGGATACGGCAACGCCAGCGTTTCGCCGGCCGCCACCGGCACCACCGCATCGGCAGGCTTGCAGAAGAAAAACGGCGGCTCACGATCCGGGTCAAAGCCCATTTCGCGGGCATGCGCGGCATAGTTGCGCCCGACGCAGTAGACACGGCGCACGGGAAACTGTTTATCACTCCCCACGACAGGAACCGTCACGGGGGCTGGCGGTGCAAATACGTATTGCGTCATTTTGTCTCTCCCAAATTAATAACGTGCTTCACGGAACAGTCCCAGGGCTTCCTGAACCGGCCGGTCCGAAAAACTGAATAACACGGTGTCTTCGTCCGCCAGGAACGACACGTCGAACCAGGTCGGCGCCACGAAGATATCTTTTGCCGAAAAGTGAAGGGTTTCGCTGCCGATGCTGACCTGACCGCGCCCTTCCACCACGTGATAAATGGTGCTGTCCGTGGTTCGCGCTTTCCGTGAGGAAAAGCCTTTCGGCAGCAGCTGCAGGAAGGCGCCCATCGAAGGCATGGGGTAGCCGCCGGTCACCGGGTTGGCGTAGCGCATCTTGTACCCTTCCCATTCGTCGGCGTCCCCCATGCGGGTGAGGTCATGCAGCGCTTCCCGGCTGCGATCGTAGCGGTAGTTGAAAATGGGCGATGAGTTGCCTTTCTGGTGGCGCAGCGGCAGCATATTGGCCGCATAGCGCGGTAAATAATCCCCCTCCTGGCGCGTCACGGACTGCTGCTCTTGCGGATAGTCTTCCGCGAAACCGCAACCCAGCAGGTTCACCAGCGGCAAATCCAGCCCGTCCAGCCATACCACCGGCTCCTCGCCGGGATTACCGTGATCGTGCCAGCGCCACTGCGGCGTCAAAATGAAGTCGCCTTCATGCATTTGCGTACGTTCACCGTCAACGGCGGTAAATGCCCCTTTCCCTTCGACGATAAACCGCAATGCCGACTGATTATGGCGATGGCTCGGCGCGACTTCGCCCGGCATGATCAACTGCAATCCGGCATACAGCGTCGGGGTAATGGAGGACTGTCCGCGCAGCATCGGGTTTTCCAGCACCAGCACGCGACGAACCGCCTCTTTGGCGCCAATCAACTCGCCGCTGGCCAGCAGATGCGGGCGAATCGCCTGATAGTTCCAGTAAGCCGGGGCGCAGTTTGCACTCGGCGTCGGCGGCACCAAATGGTGCAGCGACTCCCACAATGGGGTCAGGTTCTGCCCTGAAATATGCCGGTAGAACTGCTGGCGGCTGGGATTAACATCCTGATTGCGTTCAGGCATAGGGATTCTCCTTTTCATTCACGACGCTGCGCGAGGCAACGTATCAGGGGCTGGGGCAGACTGGCGAACGACAGCCGTCAGCAGCATTAACATCACCGTACTGATCGCCGCCGGCACGGCAATAATGAAAAATAGCGTATCGAATGAGAAATTCATCGCCATCATCACGCCGCCGGCAAGCGAGCCGACAATCGCGCCGCAGCGGCCAATGGCATTGGACCAGCTGACGCCGGTCGCCCGGCTTTGCGTCGGATAGAGCGTGGCGGTCAAGGCATTCAGCCCAACCTGCGAACCGCTGATGCCGATGCCGGTGCCGAAGATCGCCAGCGCCATCGGCCATAGGCCGTTCTCGCTCAGGCCAATCATGGCGATACAGACGGCGCCTAAGGCGTAGCTCACCGCCAAGACCCGGAAGGGATTGTATTTGTCCATCAACGCGCCCAGCCCCAGCGCCCCCACCGTGCCCCCCATCTGGAAAGCGGCGGTCACCCAGGAGGCATGCTGCAGATCAATACCGCGGTGGTTAAGCAGCGTCGGCAACCAACTGGAGAGCAGGTAGATGATCAGCATGCTCATAAAAAAAACCGCCCAGAGCATGAGGGTGATACGCAACTGGCGGCCGGCAAACAGCGGGATGATGCTGCCTTTGGCCGCCGTGGCGGCTTCGCTCAGATAAAAATGGGTTTCTTCATCGCACTCTCGGGTGATGGTGCTGACCGTTTTGGCAATCACCTTGTGCGGCAGTTGGCGGCGAACCTGCCAGCGCGGGGATTCCGGCAGGGCAAACAGCAGCACCACAAAGAGCATCAGCGGCAAAACGCCACCGAGCACCAAAATGCCGTGCCACCCCATCACCGGCACCAGTTGGGCGCTGACGATCCCGCCCAGGGCTGAACCGAGCGTGAAACCGCAGAACATCAGCGTGACCAGCGCGCCACGGCGGCGAGCGGGCAGATATTCAGAGGTCATCGTGATGGTGTTCGGCATCGCGCCCCCCAACCCCAGGCCGGTGAGAAAACGCAAAACGACCAGCGTTGACAGATCGGGGGAGAAGGCCGAAATCAGGCTCAGCGCGCCAAACAGCGCCACGCAAAGCTCGATGACACGCTTGCGGCCAAAGCGATCAGCAAGCGGGCCGCAAAGCAGTGCACCCGCTGTCAACCCCAGCAGCCCCGCGCCAAACAGCGGCGCCAGTTCACCGGCGGTCAGTTGCCACTGGGCGCGGATGTCGGGTGCGATGAAACCAATGGCGGCGGTGTCAAAACCATCCAGCATCACCACCAAAAAGCAGCAGATGATAACGCGCCACTGCGTCTTACCGATGGGAGCAGCATCGATCAGAGCTTGTAAATCACGCCATTGAGTCATAGTGAGCGCCTCGGTGCGGGTAGGGAGATGTCTGTCTTGTTTTAGGTATGTTACGAATTTGTATCCTTAGCGATAAAATGTACAATGGCTTTTCAGGCGGAGACATAACCGGAGGGTTATAGCAAATGGCGAACTGGGCGCAGAAAATGAAACTTCACCATCTGCAAATGTTGGTGGCGTTGGGCGAGCAGGGAAATCTGACCCACGTTGCCCGGATGATGAACATCTCCCAACCCGCTCTGTCAAAATGGTTGTCACAGCTCGAAGATGAGATTGGGATCACGCTGTTTGAGCGGCATAGCAAAGGGCTGCGCCCCTCCGAGGGGGGAAAATTGCTGCTTCAGCATGCGCAGCGTTTGATCAATGATCTGGAGCGTTCGCAGTCTGAAATCGCCCGCTTTAAGCAAGGCGGGCTGGTGGGAAGCCTGAAAATCGGCTGTTCGCCGGTCGCCACCGACTGCGTTTCGCAGGCCATATTGAGCCTGCTGCAAGAAATGCCAACGCTGCATCTCAATATTGAGGAAAAGGTGATGACCCCGCTGCTGCACGATCTGCTCGCGGGCGCGGTGGACGTCGTCGTGGGCCGCGTTGGCGGGCGGGCGCTGCAACTGCCGCTCAACTATCAAGTGCTCTACACCGAACCGGTATGCTTTGTTGCCCGCCCTCACCATCCGCTGGCAAAATTCGCCTCCCTCACCTGGCACGATCTCACCCACTGGCGCTGGATTGTCTGGCCGACCGGCACGCCCATCCGCCTCAGCATTGATAATGCGCTGGCGGATAACGGCGTGATGCTGCCCGAAAACACGGTTGAATCGGCATCCATGAACGTCAGTACCAACCTGCTGCAAAGCAGCGATATGATCTCCATTCTTTCCCTACGGCTGGCGCAGCGTTATGCCAGCCAGGGGCAGTTGGCGATCCTGAATCTGCCGAAGATAGAGCAGAAAGGCAGCGTGGGCGTCTTCTGGCGCAACAGCGAACCGCCTTTTGCCGCGCTGAGCCGCTTTTTGCAGCTGCTGACGCAGGCTTAATACCCCCACCTGCAGCCACAGCAGATTTACGGCTGCGCCTACGCGGAAAGCTTGACGATGGTCGCAGGGATCCCCTGACGCACCGCCGCACCGGTCACCCAATCCAGCCAGGTATTCGGCACTTCGCGCGTCGGATCGGCAAAGCCCAAATCGTTGAGGTTGATGCCGGCGGCGATGCGCTCATCCATCGCCAGCGGTTCGCCGTCCAGGTAGTGCTGACTGGCCCCCATCTCCCGGTGGCCGTAGCCGTGTTCCACCGCGATCACGCCGGGCATCACGCCCGCCAGTAAACTGATCTGCGCCTCGCGGCTGCCGCCCGGCGTGCTGATGCGCACCCGGTCGCCGTGTTGAATGCCGAAACGCGCCCCGTCCGCCGGATTCAGCGCCACCAGGTTCACCGACTTCACGTCGTGCAGGCGCCGGATCACCGCGGTGGAGCTGCTCATCACATTGGATTTGAAGGACATCAGGCGCAGTGGCCACTGCCGTTCAGGGTAGAGCGCTTCCACCGCGCGGCCGTCCGACAAACGCGCCGGATAGCAGGTGGGGCAGCCGCTGAAACGCTCGCCGGTGATCGCATGCCGGTGCTTCGCCACTTCCGCATTCCAGATCTGCAGCGGTTTCTCCCAGCGGTTGCCCACGCTGCCGTCGCGGCGGCCGCTGTCATGATCCGCGAATCGGCCGCCGCGGCTGTAAATAAACGCCACGCGGTCGATTTCATCGGCGCGCAGCGTCTGCGCAAGCTGCGGCAACAAGCGATCGACGCCGCTCAGCGTCAGTTCGTCCGCCCTCACGGCCGGCACCGGCGCCTTGCCGGCAAACGCCACGTTGGCGGCGGCGCGCAGATAATAATCCTCGGCGCGGTTGAGCGGCAGCTGCCCGCCCTGACCGTCGCCGATAGCGCGATCGCCGAACCCCGGCAGCGCCAGGCGTTTAGCGACGGCGATGCAAAACGCCTCCATGGAAATCGGCTGCCCTTGCGCCGTTTTCGCGGTCGCCGGCGTCACTATCGGCCAGCGCGCGGTAGTGGCCTTGCTGGCGACGCCGCCCCAGGGGGCGCTGAACCCCCAGCTCTCAAAATTATGGGTGTCCGGGACGATATAGTCGGCCAGCGCCGTCGTTTCGTTGATAAACGCATCGATGGCGATAAACAGCGGCAAACGCGCCGGATCTTTCAATCGTTCCTCCGCCACGCCGCGCAACCCGGCGATACCGTACAAGGGGTTGGTCATGTTCGAAATCCAGGCTTTCAGCCCGTACGGATACCCCGCCAACGCCGATGTCAGCAGTTCGGTCAGTTGCCCGGCGACGAACGGATACCAGGGCGCCCTGGCCGGCCAGGGGGAAACGCCCGCCGCCACTTTTTCGCGGTATTCGTCAGAGGTTTCATAGGCGGCCTTGCTGCGCGCGATATTCAGCCCCTTCGGTTTTACCAGGCCGGGAAACTCGACCAGGTTATAGCGCGGCCCCTCGGCGAAGCCATTGAATTTACCGCCGCCAACGAACACGCCCCCCGCCAGGCTCAGGTTGCCGATCAGCACGTTAAGCATCATCACCGACCAGGTATTGTAAAACCCGTTCGCCGCCATCATCCCGCCATGGGCGATCACCGCCGCCTTGCGCCCGTGGGCGGTAAAAGCCTCGGCCAGCGCCGCGATGCGTGCCACCGGCACGCCGCATTGCCGGCTGTACGCCTCCGGCGACAGCTTATCGGCGGCCTCTTTCAAACACTGGAAGCCGCTTTTCACCCCCACCTGCGCGCCATCGTGCAGCGTCACCGTACGGCTTACCCACAGCTCTGCGCTGTCGCACGTCTCGGCCGCCACCAGCTCACCCGCGCCGTTGACCACCAGCGGCGACGCCGACCCGGCGCCGTTCAGATCGGCCAGCGTCAAATGCTGCCCCGCGCGCGGATGCTCGTTCTCGGCGATCACCAGATGCGTGGCGTTGGTCCAGCTCTTCTCGCCGGCGCGTTGCATGGCGGCCTCCGACGGGATGGCGAGATAAGCGGCCTGATAACGCCGGTTGGCGAGGATCCAACGGATCATCGCCATCGCCAGCGCCGAGTCGGTACCCGGCAATATCGGGATCCAATGGCCATGATCGTCCGCCAACGTGGTGGTCAGCGGCAGCGCCGGCGCCACCACCGCATAACGGAACTCGCTGCGCAATCTGGCGCTGGCCAGTTGCCGAGCCTGGCGCTTGAACGGGTTGCCGGACTGCGCCGGCGAAGTCCCCATAAACAGTGCGAATTCGACCTGTTCCCAGTCGGGTTTCACATGCGGGTTCTTGTCCAGATCGTTCATCAACGCGCCGGAACCGGCACGGTAGGCCAGCCCGCAGTAAGCGCCGTGCGCGCCGAAGTTTTTGCTGCCGAAACTGTTCTGGGCAAAGCGCCGCAGGAAGCTATCGCGCCCGTCGTCACCGGCGTTGGTCACCAATAGCTGGTTGGCTTTCGGCCCCAGCCCCGGCCGTCGGGCATCGATCGGCGTCTCCAGATCGCGGATCGCCCGCAGGCCGTCCACATGCCCCTCGCCGAACAGATCGCCGCCTTCCACCACGTCGGCGATCAACTGCTCAAAGCTGATGCGTTGCCACTTGCCCTCGCCGCGTTTGCCGACGCGCTTCATCGGCTCCAGCACGCGCAGCGGGCTGTAAAGCCCCTCCAGCAACGTGGCGCCGCGCGCGCAGGCGGTGGAGCGGGCGTCGAGGCCGCTTTCGCCGCCCAGCTGCGCCAACGCGTCCTGCAGCGGCAACGCAGAGTCGACGTGCCGTTCCTGAGACAGCGGATGATACGGGTTGCCGGCAATGCGCAATACCCGGTCGGTCTGCCTGTCCACCCGTACCCGCACGCCGCATTGCGTCCAGCAACCGAAACATTGGGTCATCGAGATGGCCTGCTGCGGATTGCCTTGCCACTCCGGCATTGCCCGTCCTTCGGGCGGCAGGGAGTTGCCGTTGATACGATCCAGAGTCACCCGCCCTGAAGTGCCGTGAATCAAGCCGTCAATCGCCCGTTTGGCGACTTCGCGATAGCTCAGGCCGAAAGCGGACAATCCGCCGAAGGCCAGGCCCACTTTCAACCACTGACGCCGGGTGAATTTAGCCATGTTGTTTTCTCCGCAGTAAAAACGCCTGTGCTTCACGCACCATGATCATTAACGCCAGCCACAACCCGAAGGTGCCGACGATCGCCAGCAAACCGTCGGTGCCGAGCGGCAGGCTATAAGGGGAGTTAGACGCGTTGTATTTCGGAATGGTTTGTACCTCGATCAACAGCGTCCAGCGCATCAGCCAGCTCAGCCCCAGTGCGCCGGCCACCAGCAGCGGCGCGCCGCCGCGCGGCAAGCGCCGATAGCCGGTCCAGGCGGCGCAGGCCAGCGTCAGCCCCCACAGCGCAATCCATCCCGCGGCATACCGGCGCGCCATCGCCTGCGTCTGCAGCCAGTGGCGTACCGCCGCGCCGGATAACGTATCGCCGCATCCCCACAGCAGGATCGCCCCGCCAAGCAGCAGCAACGTCAGCAACATCGCACGCGCCAGCGGCGCTTGCAGATCGGGCCGTTCGCGCAATGTCAGCAGCAGCAAAGCCAAGAGCGCCTGCAGCGCGCTGAGGAACATCACGATCGGAAATCCGTAGCTGAACCAGATTGGGCGGGCGCGCACGATGGAAACCTCTCGCCCGGTGTACAACAGCAGGCCGATAGCCACCAGCGCGCAGGCGGGCGCGATCCCACGCAGCAGCGCAACCGGTCTGCCCGTCAGCCGCGTAAATTCAATCGCGATAAACCACAGGCCGATCAGCAGGGTAAACAGCGGCAAGAACAGCGCGCCCCACGGCATCCACGACCAGGGCGTCGGGTAGGCGTAGAAATGCCAAAAGCGGGCGGTTTGATGCAGGTCGGCGGTCAACGCCAGCGGCGCGGTGATGGCGCACGTCAGCCCGATAAACAGCGCCGCGCGCTCCAGGCGTGCGGCGTTGTCCCCTCCGCGCCAGCGCCACACGCAGGCCAGCAGCGCGGCGCAGGCGGCGATGCCGATAAAGAAGAAATATTGCACGGCCCACGGCAGCCAGCTCACCGCCTGCGGCTGGCTCAGCACTTCTGCGATCATCAGTTGGCGGCTCATCGTCCCTCCCCCCATAAGGCGACCTGCGCCCGCCCCGGCAGCGGCGTGACAAAGGCGTCATCCAGCCCCAGATAAAACACGTGGGGCGCGGTTTGGTTCTCCGGCTTGAGGACCTTGATCTCGGCCTCGTGGCGCCGCAGCAGCTTGCTCAGCGTGCTGTGCGGATCGCGCATATCGCCGATGATCCGCGCCCCACCCACGCACGACTCCACGCACGCCGGCAGCAATCCCGCTTCCAGCCGGTGCGCGCAGAAGGTGCATTTGTCCGCCGTTTGGGTGGCGTGATTGATAAAACGGGCATCGTACGGGCAGGCCTGCACGCAATAGGCGCAACCCACGCAGCGTTTGTTGTCGACCACCACGATCCCGTCCTCGCGCTGGAAGGTGGCCTGTACCGGGCATACCGGCACGCAGGGCGGGTTGTCGCAGTGGTTGCACAGCCTGGGCAGCAGCACGTTGGTCGCGCCGGATTCGCCTTCGAGGCTGACCTGGTACTGGTTTACCGTGGTGCGGAACTCACCGTGCGGCGTCTGGTTTTCAATGGCGCAGCTCACGGTACAAGCCTGGCACCCTACGCAGCGCCGCAGATCGATCAGCATCGCGTAACGGCGGCTCGCATCCCCCTCGCGCCGCGTCGGCGCTAACGTCAGCCCAGCCTCCGCCACGGGGATCAGCGAAGCCCCCGCCGTCAACACGCCCAGCCGCTGTAAAAACTGCCGTTTACCGAAATCCATGCGCCTCTCCCACGTCCTGGGCATCACCCCGATCACGCTATTGATGCCCGTTAGATGAATAAACAATGTCGATGATTTACAGTGTAAAAATGACATTGGGCTCAGCTCTATTGTGGTTAACCACATACCGAACCTAACGTTGATCTAAAACAAGTGACGGCAGGCAGATTGCCCATCAGGAGGGGCTGTGAGGGTCGTGTTATTACTGCTGTTCAGTCTCGGCTGGGGTATGGCGGCACAGGCGGGAGAGTGGTCGGTCGGCGTGCTGGCGATGCGCGGCGATGCGGCGACCGCGCGTGACTGGCAGCCGCTGATCGACAGTCTCAACGGCAGCGTCGGCGGTGAACGCTTCCGCCTGCAGCCGCTCGATCTGGCGCAGATGCGCGAAGCGGTCAATCGGGGCAGCGTGCAGTTCGTGGTCACTAATCCGGCGCAGTTCGTGCAGTTGAACAACCACTATCATCTGCGCTGGCTGGCGTCGTTGCGCGCCGCCAACGGCGATCGGGCAACGGGTAACATCATCGGCAGCGTGATTTTGGTGCGGCGCGACAGCGGCATTACGACGCCGCAGGCGCTGATGGGCAAAACGGTGGGCGCCATCGATCCGCAGGCCTTCGGCGGCTATCTGACCGGTTATAAGGCGCTCAGCGACGCCGGCATACGGCCCGAGCGCGATTTTCACCTGCGCTTTACCGGTTTCCCTGCCGATGCCCTGCTCTATCTGCTGCGCGAGCGCGCCATTCAGGCCGCCATCGTTCCCGTCTGTTTGCTGGAGAAAATGGATCGGGAAGGCCTGATCAACCCGGCGGATTTTCGCCCGCTGTTGCAACGGCCCACATCGGTTCCCTGCGTCACCAGCACGCCGCTTTACCCCAACTGGTCGTTCGCCGCCCTGCCCGGTCTGGATAACTCACTGGTGGATGCGGTGGCAAGAGCCTTGCTGACCGCCCCACCGCAATCTCCCTTCCTGTGGGGCGCCCCGGCCTCGACCAGCGAGGTGGAAGCCTTGCTGCGCGCCGTCAACCAACACCCGGAACAGCGGCGGCTGTGGCTGGACATCAAGAGCTGGCTGATCCAGCATCAGACGGCCGTCGGCCTGTCGCTGGCGGTGCTGGCGCTGTTAATCGTCAACCATATCTGGATCGCGCTGCTGGTACGCCGGCGCGGGCGGCAGTTGCTTCATGCCGGAGAGCAACTGCGGCGACAGGAGCAGGCGCTGGAGAATGCCAGACAGCTGAACGTATTGGGGGAAATGGCCTCCGGCTTCGCACACGAGCTCAATCAACCGCTGGCGGCTATTCGCCACTATGCGCAGGGGTGCCTGATCCAACTGCGCAAAACGGACGCCGGGCACCCGCTGCTGACGCCGCTGGAAAATATCGACCGGCAGGCGCAGCGCGGCGGCGAGACGATTCATAACCTGCGCCAGTGGGTCCAGTCCCCCAGCGAGAAGGGAGACAGAGCGAGCTGGCGCCCCATCGCGGTGAGCGAAACCGCCGAGCGGGTGTGGACACTGTTGCGCCTGACGCAGCGCTATCCCGACCTGACGTTGTTCAACAATGTGGCACCTTCGCTGACGCTAATCCTGCCGCCGGCGCTGCTGGAACAGCTGCTGGCGAACCTGCTGCTGAATGCGGCGCAGGCCGGGGCCAACGCCGTCTGGCTTTCCGCCGTCCAGAGCGAACGGGCGATCGAGTTGCATCTGCAGGACAACGCGGGTGGGATGAGTGCGGCCGGGCTGGAACAGGCTTTTCGCCCCTTCAACACCACCAAAGCCGGCGGCATGGGGCTGGGGTTGGCCATTTGCCGGCGCCTGGCCCGCTATGGCGGCGGCGAGATCCTGCTGGCTAACCGCCTCGCCCCCGACAGCCGCAAGGGGCTGTGCGTAACCCTGCATTTCATATTGAACGATGAGGAAAACCATGTCGCTAATTCATCTGGTGGATGATGACGTCGCCGTCACCGACGCCTGCCATTTTTTGCTGACCAGCCTCGGCCACGACGTGCAATGCTGGAATGACAGCGCCGGCTTTTTGGCGCAGGCCGATCTGTTTCAGACCGGGATCGTCTTGCTGGACATGCGGATGCCGATACTCGATGGGCATCAGGCCTACGCTGAGCTGCGCCGCCGTGGCAGCACGCTGGCGGTGGTGTTCCTGTCCGGCCATGGCGACGTGCCGATGGCGGTGGAGCAGATGAAGTACGGCGCGGTGGATTTCCTGCAAAAACCGATCGCCGCTGAACCGCTGATCGCCGCCCTCGAACGGGCGCAGCAAGTCTCGGCCAAAGCCTGGCGACGCCATGAAACTTGCGGCCGTTACCGCACGCTCACGCCGAAAGAACGCGACATCGCGCAGTTGGTGGTGCGAGGCATGATGAACAGAGAAATGGCGGAACGGTTGAATATCGCCCTGCGCACCGTAGAGGTTCACCGGGCAAAAGTGATGGAGAAAATGCAGGCAGCCAGCCTGGCGGAATTGGTGATTCAGCTGCAGGTTTTAGCGCACGCCGCGCAAGAATGATCGCATCAGGCAAAATTCCGCGCGCCCTCTTGCCAAGCGGTCTTCCTCAGGCCAGAATACTGTACATTAAATCAGTGTTTACAGGTGAGTCATGTTTGTAGAATTGGTGTACGACAAACGCAACGTCGCTGGGCTGCCCAACGCCGCCGAGATTATTCGCAACGAGCTGGAAAAACGCGTGCATGCGCTGTTTCCGGAAGCTGACGTGCGCGTAAAACCGATGCAGGCCAACGGCCTGAACTCCGACGCCAGCAAAAGCGATCGTGAGAAGCTGAACCGAATGTTGGAAGAGATGTTCGAAGAAGCGGATCAGTGGCTGGTCACTGATATTTGACGGGCAGCAACGCTATTGATTCCCACTCAGCGGGAACCTTGCCGGGCAGAACGGGCAGCGTGTTTGCCCGAGCCTCTCGGTGATAATGCCGGCGCCGATGCAATAGGCAGCCAATAACCTACTGCACCGGCATTTTACCTGGCATCCACTTTATTTATGAAACCGCGTTGGTTTCCGATGACACGTCATCGTTTGATACCAGCGCGTCCGGCGGCAACACCTCCACCTCTTCACGCGCCGGCATGGCGAGGCGCAGATCGATCCAGCGCCCTTCAGGAATATCCATCGCTTCGCCGGCCACGACCGTCGCGGTATCGATGTCAAAACGGCGTTTGCTGATTTTCACCGTAATAACGCCGTCGCTGTCGGTGGCGGTTTCTACAAAGCACAGGCGGTTGCCGTTCACGTCCTGCGGTACTTCGATGGTCCAGCCCTCCTTTGCCAACCCCAGCGAACCACTCAACTGATAAACGCCGGTAGAGATTCGCTCTGCGCTCACCCCTGTCGCCTCACCGTTAACGGCGACACAGCCGGCCAGCGCAAAGCCGCCGTCCAGATAGTCAGCCTGCATATGCTCGGGCGCCGCAGACAATCTCGCGATCGGCGAGGCTTTCTTGATAAAACCGTTGCCGTCAACCGTGGTGTTGGCTTCCGACCACATCCAAACCCAGGGGGTAAACGCGGTGCCATTCCAGCTGCGCACGGCAATTTTTCCCGTCTGTGCAGCACTCACGCCATAGCCGTAACAGGTTTGCACCGTTCGATAGCTGTCGTCGGTTCCCGCCTGCGTCACCGCCCATGAGCGCGTATCGAGGAAATATGTGCCAACGTCTTTGAAGGGGTTGCCAATGGGATCCGTGCTCACATAACCGCGCCGGCTTTGCATTTGCGCATTGAAGTTGCCTTTACTCGCCGCCGTCACGCCTTTACTCAACCCCCAGTCCTTCAGGTTTGGAATGTCTGCGACAGTGGGTTGATCGGACGAGCTGAATAACCGCGACCACGTGATGGTCGAAGGCAATGCGGTAGAGGAACTCCCCACCCAGGCCTGCCGCGAAACCGATGTGGCAAAATATGCGCACGACGGTCCGCCATCCACCGGCAGCGTTAATAGCCCCCCAGACACATTGCCCGGCCGATTGGCCGTCGCCACCGTGTAGCGCTGAATGGAAGATTTATTATCCTTCGCGAATGCATCCTCAGTATGAACCGGCCCGATCCCAAAACCGGCGATAGCAGATTGGGCGACCGTGGCATATTCGGGCAACGCCTGGGATTGCGAGAACGAAACGCCCGTACGCATATCAACTTTCATCACCCCGACCGGTTCCACCGATTGTTTTACCGCCTTATGCTCCCAGCGCAGGCCGGCAGCGTTCGCGTAGGTGATTTGCTCAACCGTATACCAGCAGTTGAGTGAAAACGCGTTAATTTTCAAATAGATATCATAATTATCTCGGCTAGATTCAATAACCTGAATATCCAAGATCGCCGTTCCGGTATCGTTAATAAAGGTGCCACCGATACGGTTGACCTTGTTGGTCGAATCGCTGGCGCTCTGATTGCCCGTTCTCAACATCAGACGTGACATGCCCGCGTTATAAGTAAAACCGTTAAAACCATTTGAACCATAAAAATTGAGGGCGACGCCTACGCCATTTTGCCCCGCATTTTTAAACTGCCCCAGCAGGAACCAGGCAGAGGTACTGGTATTGTTCTCCGGCAGCTTAAAGCGCACATTATCAAAGGCGGTCACCACCTGAGCGGCGCTCTTCGCCGCATTTTGCTCGCTCACTTTTGCCGCAGCAGCAGAGGAAGAAGCCTTGTCGGCGGACGCTGCCGCTTCAGCACGCAGACGATCGACGGTCTGCACAATCTCCGGCGTGATATCGCTTTCCCCTGGCCGACGCAGGAAATCATTGAGCGTGCCGGGCAGCGAATCGTTATAAACCTCGATAGCCCCCACTCGCTCCGGCTGCGCGCCATACACCGAGATGATGACCTCGTAAGCGCCCGGCTCCATGGGTAGGGAATATTTACCGCTATCATCCGTCACTGATTGTGATTTAGCCAAGCTCAGGACCGTTGACGAGGTTCTGACTGCGCGCAGGGTAATGGTTACGCCGGAGCGAGGATCGCCGTAAGGGCCTTTTAATACGCCGCTGATTAATGTCATTGTACTTTCTCCATAAGTTCTTTGATTAATTCATCCTGGCGATCGATTCTATCCAGAGCCTGATTCAATGCGGCCAGGGCCACATATCCCAGCGTTGAATAATCGACGGATTTTACTTTTTCGATATTTCTACCATCTTTTAATGTGATAGATCCGCCATCACTGATTAATAACGGCATCGTCTTTTCAATTTCCTGAGCAATTCCACCTATCTGTGGCTTGCCATCACGATTGAAAGAATAAAGCTTCAAGCCTCGAACAAGGGAAATAGGATCATTAATAACTTCAATGTCAGTTTTTATTCGAAGATCGGACCCGGTCACCCAACTTCCTGTCATGTTATTAATGTTCCCGCTAGCCAACCAGCGAGCCTCATGCCAATTCCCGACATAGTCCTGATATGAAATATACCCATAGTCTTCAATGCCAATCTCGCGACGTAACGCCATGACCATCGCGGTTTTCAAACCGTTTTGCTTCAGCGTTGATAAAAAAGTCCCTCCTGTTACTTGCCCAGCCATGGCGGTCGATGTGCGATGACAGATGACTGAGGGAGATTCATTATTTCCCCCATCAGCAATGAGTCCTTTAGGAGAAAAAATTGTATCATCAAATGTCGTTGACTTACGGAAGCGTGAATATCCCCCAACGTCAAGGTTTGCCGTTTGCCCTGTCACCAAAGAACCCTGTAAAGACAGTGAACCTTTAATTTCCTGGGCAGCGCTAATCGTCTTGTCTAACTTATTATTGAGTGAAGCTGAAATATTATTCCAGGCCGGGCCGCTATAGGTGCTGCCATCCGGCAACTTAACGGTAATATTTCCGGTATTGCTGAAGACCTGCTGCCAGTTCTCTTTATCGAGGTTCAGCCCACGCAGGGCTTTGGCCGTCTCAGCGGCCAGTTGGGCGGTGATGACGTTCATCGCGTCGCGCGGAACGGCATACCATGCTGCGCCCGCCTGCGTTGGGCCATCATAGGCTTTAATCAGCGTGGCCTGCGTGGCGTTATCAACGGTTTTCACCGGCAGCGTATAGGTGACGCCGCCGACCACGCTCACGATGAAATCACCGGATTTTAATTCGGTATTAAAGGCCGTTCCGGTACCTTTTACTATTATGGAATTACTCGTTAGGGTGAGAGTGCCTGCTGGCATAAGTATCCTCCTGAATTAGCCTGATAAAACCTCGTTACGGAGGTGATGATTACTCCAGCGCAAAGGCCGTATATTGTGGCGTGGCAAAAATGTTCACAATGAAGGTCGTTGAATGCCCTTGTCCTTGATCGAGTTCTCCTGAAGCAAGCTGCCAAAAGGCAGTCGAAGACTTCCCAATTAATGCATCGACATAAACGATGGATACCGAAGGTTGTCCGCTACCTGAACTGGAACTAACGGGAACCTCTGGCATATAGCCTCCACCGGTTGCATTTTGCCTAACCCCGCCATAACCGTGAGGATAGCCGCGTCCGCTTCTTCTAATTTGAATCTGTCCAAAAACACGAACGGGAATAACATTATTACCGCCAAAACGTAATAACCGACTCTCATTAGTATGATAACCCGTCCAGCTTAACATCGAGCCATCCATGATCGCGCCCTCGATATTTGCGGCGGAAAGTTTTCCCTCAATGGAACAGTTTTCAAGAATTCGACAATTGCCAATCACACCATTTTTAAACTCACCGGTGTCGGCATATATTGCTCCACGGGCGCTAATGTTATTGAATTGTGCCCCACCATCTTTATTTATCGCCCAGCCACGCTGCCCACTTATCCAATTAGAAGACTGGATATGCTGTGCGATCTTTGCGCTATCGATAGTGCCATTGCGAATAAACGCGTCGCTAATAAACACCTGCCCATCCACCACGGCAAACGGCGAATACTGATTGCTGTTGTTGCCGCTCATCAGCACGAACTGATTGGCGTTAAAGCCGACGCGAGTCGTGACAGGCCTGCCGTTTTCCGCCAATACCGCGATCGACATGCCGGCGTTATAGAAGGTGCCGTTCACCCGCACGCCCGCTTTCAGCGTATGGATGGCCGTGGCGCCGTCGGCGTCTACCGTCGCCGTCAGTTTGTCTTCCAGCACCGCCGCCACGTCGTCAATCTGCGCCTGCACTTGGGTTTTCATCTCGGCCAGCCCGCGATCGACCTCCGCGATGGTGGTTTTCACCACCATGATATCGGCGCGCACCGTGCCGTACTGCGCCCACTGGTGATCCACCGTCGCATTGTTTGCCAGCGCATTCTGCAAGATGGCGTCGATGTTGGTGTCGATATCGCCCACTAGCCGCTCGCCGTCTTTCGAGGTCAGAAGATCGTCGCCGATGTTCTCGAGATAATCGCCGGCGTCCGCGTTCGCCTGCCCGGCGCTCCAGCCAGTCCAGTCGCCCTGATTGCCCGTGCGGTCTTGCAGCCGCGCGCGGAACCAGAAGCCCTGTCCCGCCTTCAGCCCGGCCATAGCGTGGGTGTGCAGCGGATACGGGATATCAGCCAGCAGCATCGCGTTATTTCCGGCCGCGTTGTCCGCATACTGAATTTCGGTCTTGAGCGTATCTTCAGCGCCGGTAGGGAACGCCCAGTCGAGCTGGATGCCCCACAGCAAAGGCGATGCCTTGAAGCCGACCGGCATCGGCGGTTTACCCTCTTTGCCCTTGAGGTAGGTTTCCATCGACGTCGCCCAGATAGACGATACGTCACTGGCGTTGATGGCCCGCACCCGCACCCGATAACGACCGGCGTAAATCCCCGGCACTTCAAAGCCGAGCGCCGAGGTGCGCGGCACCGACACCCAGTTGCCGTTATCTTTGCGCCATTCCGCCTCATAGGCGATGGCATTTTCAACCGCGCCCCAGGCGGCGCGCAGGGTGGTAATGGCGATACCCTGACTCACCGAGGAGTAGCTGTCGATGGTGATGTTTTTCGGCGGCGCCTGCACGCCGGGCGGAATGATGGAGATCGGACGATCGTCAATACGCGCGCCGGTATCGATGCGGGCGTACTTGTTCGGATCGTGTTCCGCGGCGTTGACGGTATAGGTGTTATCGCCGTTGTCGGCGATGCCCACCACGCGGTAAAGCTGCACCGCCAGATCGTCCGCATCGATGGACCAGGCCGCTTCCGGCGCCGGCGTCTCGCTGTAGGCGGTAGTGACGGTCACTACGCGATCATTCACCGCCTGCACGGTGCGCGCCTGCGCTTTACCTGAAGGCAGGTTAACGATCAGGCGATCGCCGGCTTTAGTGCCCGGCCTCCTGTCCAACGTCAGTTTACGTCCGTCCACGCCGCTGAGGCGCCCGCCAATCACTCGTCCGGCCAGCATCTGGTCCGCCACGCCGACGATATGCCCCGGCATGGGGATCATACCGTCCAGCCCCACGGAGAAGCTGACCGTACGATCCTTGCTGTTGGTCAACAGCGCCCAGCGGCCGCGGCGGTTCGCTTCGCTCGGCGTGGTGCAGCCGATGGCCGTCAGTTCGGTCTGGTTCACGTCGTAGCGGCGCACCAGATCGCTGTCGAATACCGCCTCTATCGCATCGGCGTAATGGTTGCCCGGATCGGACCAACTGACCATCGCGGTGCTGTAGCGGGTGCGCTCGCTGGCGGACGAGTAGGTAAACTTGCCGTCGATCACGTTGGCGCGGGTGTAGGTGAAGTCCATATCGCGCGGCATGTCCGCCAGGGCGACCATTTGGTTTTGCCCCCAATAGGTCATGCCGCGGAAGATGCCGGCCAAATCGCTCAGCACCGTCCAGGCCTCTTCCCGCGACTGCAGATAAACGTTGCAGGTAAAGCGCGGCTCCATGCCCTCGCCGCCGCGCCCGTCCGGCACCGGCTGATCGCAATACTGCGCGATGCGATACAGCTCGGACTCCGAGACCTGGGAAGCGTCGATGCGGTCGCCCAGGCCGAAACGCTCGGCCAAAATAATGTCGTAAAACACCCACGCCGGGTTGTCGCTGTAGGCCCACTTAAAGCCGCCGCTCCAGATGCCGGTATAGCTGCGCGTTTGCGGATCGTAGTTGTCCGGCACGCGGATCAGGCGGCCGCGCGGTTTGCAGCTGATCTTCGGGATGTTGGGGAACTGCTTTGAGTCGAACTCCACGTAAAGCAGCGCAGTGTTCGGATAGCGCAGCTTGGCGTCAATGATTTCGGTCAGCGCCTCGATGTTCATGCGGTCGGCGATCCGGGCGCTGTTGGCGTTAGGCGTCAACCGGCGCACGCGCAGCTGCCATCCCGTGGTGGCCTTCGGCAAATTGATGCGATGCGAGCGTTCATACAGCGAGGTGGTTTTATCGTCGATCGCCGCCGTTAACACCTCCTGGTAACTGCCGCCGTCGGTCGCCACGTCGATGGCGTACTCGATGCGATAGCCGTTGACGTCGCCGTTGTCCGCCTGCTTTTGCAGCATGGGCCACCCCAGGCGCAGGCGGACGGCGGAAAGTTGCAGGTTAGAGACGGAGCGCACCCACGGCGCGCCGCTTTTCAGTTCGCTGCCGACCGAGATCTCATTTTCAACGGCGGGAATGCCCTGGATATATTCCTGCGCCTGCGAGCCAGGGCGGAACTCCCAGCGGAAACCGGGAAAGTTTTCCGTTCCGTCGCTGCTCAGCACCGGCGTACCGTCAACAAAAATGTTTGTGCCATCCAGCCCGCCGGCAAATTCTCCTTCGCCCAATGCGAACAACATCTTCGCTCTGGCGATCGACTGAATGCTGTCCGGCGATTCTACCGGCGTGTGGCCGCCACCGCCGCCGCCTTTTCGCCCACGGATCATGTTCTGTGCCATATTTCGCCCATAAAAAAAGCCGCTATTGCGGCTGTCTGTTCAAACGGATGTCGTTATTGCTGGTCTTCGGTATAAATGCCTGCGGAGATAATCGCCCCGCCAATTTCACGCGTGCCGTACAGCACGCCGACGGGATTGCCCTGCGCCGTGGTGTTGACCGGCCCGCCAAAGGCATAGCTCGGTTTATTTTCCGGGCCTTGCCGCATGCGCAGCCCGCCCATTTGCGGGGAAAGCATTTGGAGGATGCCGCCGAGGGCCATGGAAGCACCGGCCATCGCCGCCATGCCAGTTCCCCCACCCGCCGTAAATGCCCCCATGGCACCAGCCGCAGTCCCCGCTGAAACATACATAGCCACGGCAACCAGCGCCACGCCCAACACGGTCTGGAATAAGCCTGCGCGCTTGCTGCCAATCACGACGGGAACAAGGTGAATATCTTCCGAGCCTTTGGTGAACTCCAACTCATCCTGTCCGACATTGCGTTTACCAACGAAAATAGAAAATGTCAGGCCGCGTTTGTGCGCTTCAAGCATGTAGCGTTCGAAACCTGGCAATAAGTTCTTCATTGCATCAATAGCCTTGGGTACCGTCGTAGCCCGATATTTGAACTCTCTCCCAAAAGCGTTGATCAACGGTCCGTGAAATCTTACCGTTCTGAGTGGAATTTCAATTAACGACATGTAATTATCCCCATAAAAAAGCCATCAATTGATGGCTTTGATTACTATGTTCGTTTTTACAAACATGATTTAATATCTGCTATTACTTCATCATTTCTATACGTTAGCATTCCGAGCATTGGTCTCGAACCTTCACCACGATATATAACCTTGCTGCCTAATGTCTCTGGTATAATGTCAATATAGTCACCGCCATTAATCAGAGCTAAAGAAACACCACCGTCCCTGGCTGGCTTTTCTGTTGTTTCAATTCGTAGCATATTAAACGTTCTCATGTCTGATTTATCAGCGATGCAAACGGATAAATTCTTTACATCCTTTTTAGATGTAAACTCAGCAGTAACCTTTTTTGTTAGTTCTGGATTTGCGCAACCTGTCAGCATCAGCAACGTGATGAGTAATAGGAGTTTTTTCATCAGTAATCCCTCTGTTATTTTTTTCATCTTAACAGAGAATTACATCATTTTTCTATGCCGCAACACCTTCACCGTCCGCTCCTTCCAATAACCACCATAAGGCACCCGCTGGCTAAGCATGCCGTACATATGGTGCAGCAACAGGCCATCTGCCAGCAGAATGCCGGCGTGGTTGGCCACCGGCGCCGAAACCTGCATGATCGCCATGTCGCCTGGGCGCGGCGGGCCATCGAACTCGCGAAAGCCGCAGGCATGCCAGTTATCCAGATAGCGGTTTTCACCCCGCTCCCACCACGGGTAATCAACGCGGTAATCCTGGAGCGTTATGCCGTGTTCCTGGCGGAAATAGCTCATGACCAGCCCCCAACAGTCGGTATGCCCCAGCACGAACTGGCGCCCCACCAGCGGCAGTTCGCCGCGCGGCAAAATGGTGCGCAAATCCCCCTCCGGCCAGCTGGCTATCGCCCAGGGCAACTCCATCGCGTCGCACTGCGCCTTGTCCAGCTCACTCGGCTGCGTGGTGGCGTCCGGGTGGCTGTGCACAATGAGGGTGATGGTGCCCCATTCGGCGGCGGCCACGTAGTCTTCCGGCGCCAGATGAAACTGCTCGGTGGGGTTGTCCGCCAGGTTGCGACACGGGAAATAGCGCTCCACGCGGGATTTTAGCGCCACCACGCCGCAGCATTCGCGCGGGTACTCGGCCTTGGCGTGCGCCATAATGGCCGCCGCGGTTTTTTCTTTCATACTCGCCCCCTACTGCCGGATTAACGCCGCGCCCGGGAAGCCGCCAAACGGCAGCGGCTCATGCTCGCCAAAGCGTTTCTGACAGTCGCTCAGCAGCCCGCCGCAGCGATCTTGACTCGGGTCCTCCACCGGGTTGCCTTTGTCGTCAAAGTAACGGCTACCGGCGTAATCGCAGCCCTTGCCGGTGCGATAGTCGCCGCGCGAGCACCAGGTGCACAGGCTGTGGATTTGCCGGGTCGGAATGCGCAACCCCCGCAGATCCGCCGGGCTGGAGAGTTCGAACACCACCGCCTCGTCGCTTTCCGTCGCCTTGCGATCGATGTAGAACACCTGCAGCTTTTCCTGCAGCGGATCGGCCGAAGAGTTTCCCTGCGGGAAATTACGGGCGTCAAGGTAGTGCACCAGCGTGTCGTGGATCCGCACCTTGGCCTGCGCCATGTCCTCAAACTGCAGGCAGAGCGCGCTGATCAGGCCGTTGATATTGGCGACCGACAGCTTGGGCGCGTTGCCCTGGCTGTCGGCGGAGATCTCCAGCCCTTCGACGCTAAACGGCCACGGGCCGTACTCCTGCCCCTGCCACCAGACCGATTTCGCCGGCAGTTTGCTTTCATCATCGCCCGCAGCGGCCAGCTCTTGCGGCGTAAAAGGCAGGGTATCGCAATGAAAGCGCAGAATATCGGCGCCAAACCGGGTGCCGTCCACCTCAATCAGGCGGATGCGGTTGCCCGGCTCCAGCTTTTGCAAATCTGAATTCAGCATCATCTCCCCCGATTAAACGTGAAAGGCCTCGGTAAACGTGGCCGTCAGTGAATAGTTGCCCCCGCCCATCGCGACCGGCTTATAACCCTCGCAGCGGTAAAGGCCGGGAACCTGCGTCGGTGGCGTCCATTGAAAGGACTTCACCCCATGATGATTTTCCAGAAAGACGATGATCGGCGTGATGTAGTCATACTTGCCGACAAAGGTCAGATCCCAGGAGCGCACGATCGGGTTAATGCCGTCGCCGGAGACCTGCGCATAGCCGTCGCCGAACTGCGCCTTTCTGACACGAAAGCGCATATCGCCGGCGGCATTGACGCGCGCCGGAAATTCAAATGTCTGAATGCCCATTACATCCCCTTGATTGCTTTCCAAATCGGCTGGCCCGGCATCAGGTTGCGGTTGATCACCTTCTGGCTTTCCTGCGCGGCGATATTGCCCATCCGTTTACCGAACTCGCCCCATCCCGGATCGGCCTGCGAACTGACGTTGCCGCCGTTCTCGATGGTGATGTAGACATTCGGCGCCGCCGCAGACTGTTGGCCACCGCCGATCGCCCGCACGCCGAGCGAACCGTCCGCGCCGCGTTTGAGCGGCATAATGGCCTCCGGCCCGGCTTCGCCCATCAAGCCGGCGCCTCTGGCGAACGCGAACAACGTGGGATTGCTGACGATCTGGCCGCTGAATGCGCTCAGCGAAGGCGAGGCGTATACGCCGCCCTTGGCGTTGGGGAACATCGGCACAGGCCCCGGATCGTTACCGGTAGGCAAAAAGAAACTCATACCGGTTTTAAGGGCGTTAAACATCGCCATCTTAATCATCATACCGGTTAGGTCGGTCAGGATGGATTTGGCAAAATCACCGAAACTGGCTTTACCGACGGTGACAAAGTTAGTCAAGGCGTTGGCCATGCCATCAAACGTTTGGGTCGTTATGTTTTTGACTTGCTCAAAAACGTTACCGCTATCACCCGTCCAGGCAAACAGGCCCTTTTTCAACCCGGCGACATAATCCCCTTTAATCGCCGCTTTTTTCTGTTCGGCATCGCGAACAATATCCAGTTGGCGTTGCTGTTCACTCGCGAGAATGTCTGCCTGTTGCACATATTGCTCGGAGTTTTTATCTGCCACTTCCTTGTCCAACTGCAAGCGACGTTGATGGAACGACTCTCTGATCTGCTGCTCTGCGACCATTTGATCATAAGCTTCAGGCGACAAAGTCATTTGTGCGTTCCGGTTAGAGTACTCCAGCTGTTTCGCGTCGGTTTCGACTTTCAAACGCTGGCGCATATTTTCTTGCTGCTGTGCCAGACTGGCGATCTGATATTCGCGTTCGTTCGACAGACGCTTACCATAAAGCGTTTTCAGTTCTTCGCTGGCCTCCTGCTCTTTACGTACCGTCGTCTGCCCAGGAGCGTACTGTTCCGCGAGTTGTTGAAGCAGCTGCATGTACTGCTCCTGCTGCTTTTCTTGTCTACTCTTATCTGCCCCTGACCTACCAGCAGGAGTGACAGCAGCTGGATCATCTTTAGGCTGATCGGGAGCTATCATTGCATTAACATCAGATTGAAACTGGCTAATACGTTGACCAAGCTCTGTATAAGCCAAAAAGCGAGCATCATTTACATTGTCAAGATTGCGTTTAGCTTTTTCGATGGCCTTATCCATCGACTCCATTTCCGCCGCCGTTCTGGTCAATTCGTCCTTCCGATCCTCCGGCTTACCAAACAAGACACTGCCAATCCACCCTGCTTTATTAGCCTGCTCTATCCGTGTTTTCAGATATGTTTCATTACGTTGCAGCTGCTTTTTTTCATCAAAAAGCTTCTGAAGCTGATCTCTATAATCCAGTTGCTTTACAGCTAATTGTTTATTAGACATCTTAGCCAATGTCGGGACGGTCTCTATTACAGCATCTTTCAATGCCAAAGCCGATTGACGTGCTAATTTGTTTTGCTCATGGAAGTACAGCATCGCCAATCCCGCCTGTATGGCGACACCGATCGGGCCGCCAAGCACACCCAGCGCGACATTGGCGACACGAGACGCCGCGCCGACGCCCGATGTCGCCTGAGCCGCCCCGCGCGCCGCCGCCGCCTGATCGCGCCAGGCCGCCGCGCTGTCATTCAGGCCACCGGCCAGTTTCAGCATCTCCTCCGCCCGGCTGCCACCTTCGCCGGAAGCGCTGCTCGCCTGGCGAGCCGCGTCGTCCAACTGTTTCATCTGCGCCGTCGCGGCGACGGTGATGGACGCGAGTTCGGTGAGCGCCTGCCCATACTGGCGCGAGGTGGCGGCGAGGCCCTGCAGCGACAGCTCAACGCCGGCCAGCCCCGCCAGTTTCCCCGCCAGGCCGCCAAGCGTGCCACCGATGCGTTGATACGACTCGTCGGTCTTCTTCGCGTCCTGCTGAGCCTGGCGGTTAAATTTGGCGGATTGTTCCCCGGCGGTACGGTAAGCCGCCGTCAGTTTGTTTTTAAAGTTGGTGTCATTCAGTTGCAACCCGACGACCAACTGTGCGGTATCAGCCATTTCCCAGCACTCGCATAACGTCAGCACACTGCATATCAATACTGCTTTGCGCGGGCTGACCGGATTGATGAACGGGGGCACTCTCCGCCGCATCGGCCGTCATGCCTTGCAGTTTGAAGTATGCCCGCCAGTGATTCAGGATGTGCGCCGGCATCGCGGCGATCTTGCGAGGATCCGACTCACCCCAGCGATCGGCCAGTTGGAACACCAACATCAGCCAGGGCGAGTCAGTCAGTTTTTTTCCGCTTCCTCCAGGCTGCCGACCGCATGGCGCTTGACGGCGCCGATGGCTTCGACCAGCGTCGGGTTGTCGTGCGCCGCCAGCAGATCGTCTACGCTCGGCAAGGCGCCGGCCGGGATGCGTTTGCCGTCCGGCGTCATCAGGCAAGACAGCAGAAGCTGCACGTTGAGCTGCGCGGCTTTGTTCATGTCACCGCTATCGATGGCGGCCTTCATGCCGTCTTCGTTTTCCTGCAGTTCCGCGGCTTTCAGGCGACGGATAAAGGCTTTGGCGCCAAAGATCTGCGTTTCAATCACGTGATCGTCGGATTTCAGCAGCGCCGCTTTCAGCGCTTTCAGATCGTATTTCTCACTCATCGGTTTTTCCTTGTTCAATTCGGTTTACTCTGTAATAAGCAGGTTGCCGCAGGCCACATGGCCCGCGGCGGAAGCGTTCGCCTTCAGGCGTTAACCCGCGGCAAACCGCCAATGGATCACACTTTCGGGGTGACCGAGCCCCAGGTGTTACTGTTTTGCTTGCCCTGGACGGTAATCTGAATGACTTCGCTCGCCGGGGCGGTGATCTCATTCATTTTCCAGCCGGACAGCGACAGGATGGAGGTGGAGGTACGGCCATTTGGCAGCTCGACGTAGAACTGCACCGTTTCGCGTTTGTCCGCCGCATTCAGCAGCGCCGCGAAATCGGCGTTGGACGGATCGTCGATGAAACCGATGGACTTCTCCGCGCCCTCCGGCAGGTCGGAAATAAACTGCTTGGCGGTATCCAGCAGCGTGGTGCAATCGACAAAACCGCCGGTTTGCCCCATTTCACCTACCGCTTTACAGTTGGTCAGCGCCTTCATGGCCGTCGGTGCAGCCCCAACGGTGCCCCATTTGACGATAGTGCCGGCAGGCAGCATGGCGTATTCTGGCGAGGTTTTATCAGCCATAGTTTTTCTCTCTCTTTTTTGATGAAGGATGGTAGCGGTCGCTACCGGTTTTCGATGCCATAGCGGACGTTAGCCGCCAGGATGCGTAACACTTGGTGCTTATGGTGATCCAGCGCAGGGCGAATAAACGGGGCGGCGGCTTGCGTTGCCGTGCCGTACTCCTGCGCCAGAGCTCTGTGGTAATGCTGTTTACTGGGGCCGACACGCAACGTCACCGCGTTCCATCCGGTAACGGCCGGGCGTATCGCGATGCCGGCGCTCAGCGAGGGTTCGCTGTTTAACGCCCCCCGCTCGGCGCACTGCCGCATCGTGCTAAGTAGCGGCGCCAGCGCGGCGTGGCCGGCCTCCGGCAGAATGTGACTGGCGACCTCGCGCCGAATCGCTTCCAAGCGGCGAGTCAATTCCGCCATGCCGGTAACGTTTATGGCGATCACGCCGCCACCTCGGAATGGGTGATGAGGTAATCGCGCGCCATCCGATACTGGACGCGGTTATCCGCCAGGGGCGTGGCGCTCTGCAAAAGGGTGCTGCGCGTAACCGCCTGTACCGGCCATTCGCCGATATGACCATGTCGAACCCCTTCCCAAGCGTTCAAAACCGCTTTATCCAGAGCGATCAGCCGGGAGTAATCGTCGATCACGTACAGCACGATCTGAAAACGGCTCTGCACCAGCGAGCTGTCAACCAGACCGGTGTTCACTTTCAGATCGCTGATCTTCTGATAGGTCACGCCTTCTTGCTGCGGATCCGGCAGGATCAGCGGATGAACCGCCAGATGGGTTAGCGCGGCCAGCGAGCGTTGGATTTCATCTTCAATCATTTGGGCAAGGTCTCCGTCGTTTTGAGGGGGAATCGTTTTACAGACGCATTCAGGCATCAGGTAAGGAACAGCGCGCGTTCCGCCGCACGCCGAGCAACCAGCCCATCGAGCCGCACACCGCCCGCATTCACCCATCGGCCGAACTGGTCGGCCGCCCCCTGCCGATCGCCGGCGTTCAGCCGGCGCAGCAGCGTCGAGTTCTCCAGCGCGCGCAGGCCCAGGTTATAGGCGAAGCTCACCAGCGCATCGAACTGCCCCTGCGTGATCGTCACCGCCACCAGCCGTTCGACGCCCCGTTCGAATTGGGCGACACCGCACACCAGCAAACGCTCGGCCGTTGCGACATCGATCGCCATGCCGGCCCCAACTTTTCGTCCCGCTACCGGTTGAGTCCACCCGTAGCCGATGGTCCAAACGCCGACCGAGTCCTGATAAGCCTGCAAACGCAGGCCTTCGAAACGCTTAATCAGCGCCATGCCATCATCACTTATCTTCATTGGTTTCCTCCTGACGCTTTATTGAGAAATCGGCGTTCCAATGCCTTGATCAGCGATGCTCCCGACCACCCCGCCATGCCGCATACGCCGCCCATCACCTCCGAAGGCCAGTCGTAATGCAGCGCAATCATCACCATGGTCAAGCCGGCGAAAATAGAGACGAACAACTGCAAAAACAGCGTCCTCCAGCTAAAGGTTTCGCCGTTCAAAACCTTGAAGGAATAGCTGGCGATCGCCCCCAGCAGCGTCATGCCGAAAGCAAGCAGCATTGAAAGGATGTTTGGTTCATTTTTCCAAGGCATAATCATCACCCTCCCCTTACCGGGGCATAGCCCGATCGTCGGGAGTCATGGAAAAGAGCGGCTAAATGCGGCGCCCCTCTCCGTCATTCCTGTTCCATTTAAATAAGCGGCCATTTACGCTGTCGAAAATGGCTTATCCGTTCTGCTCAACCTGAGAAGAGAAATAAGGATTGCGCCGTTTTATAAATAAGAAGGATTAGCCTCCCGCCGTGATCATTCAACGACAGTCATTATTCAGTGAGTGATTGACCGTTTTGACAAGGAGGCTAAAAATGAAAAACCCCGCCGGAGCGAGGTTTAGTTATCATGCGG